>NZ_JAGPXV010000372.1:0-5857 GCF_018070405.1 Micromonospora sp. D75 | reverse complement strand
CCGCCGACGTGTCCACCAGGGCCGCCGCGCTGCCCGCCCGGCACCCCGCCGAACAGGCGTACGCGGCGCACGTCACCGCCGTCCTGGCCGGGCTCGCGCCCACCGGTCCCGCCGGGGCGCTCGCGCAGTGGCGGGCGGCGGTGGCGGCGTGGCGGACGGCCGGGCCGCCGTACCCGCTGGGCCGGGCGCGGCTCGGGCTGGCCGAGGCGGCCGCCGCGGCGGGCGAGCGGGACGACGTGGCCGCCGCGGTGCGGGAGACGGTCGAGGTGGCCGCCCGGCTCGGCGCCCCCCCGCTGGGCGAGCAGGCGGCGACGCTGGCCCGGCGGGTCGGGCTGCGCGGCACCGGGCGACCCGGGCCGGACCTGCTGACCAGCCGGGAACGGGAGGTGCTGCGGCTGGTGGCCGAGGGGCACAGCAACAGCCGCATCGCCGAGCGGCTGTTCATCTCGCCGAAGACGGCGAGCGTGCACGTGTCCCGGATCATCGCCAAGCTGGACGTGACCAACCGGGTGGAGGCCGCCGCGCTGGCCCACCGCCTCGGTCTGCTCGACCCGCCACCGGGCCTGCGTCAGCGGCGTGGCAGGTAGATCCGCCAGCCGGCGACCGTGACGACGTCGAGCGCGCCCGGTTCGGGGCCGAGGCGCGCGTCCAGCCGGGCGGCCAGCGGCGAGCCGGCGAGCGCCACCCAGGCGGCGTCCGGGTCGGCGGCCACCTCCCGCCGGTACGCGGGCAGCCGGTCGAATCCGGGGCGCAGGTCGTCCTCGACCACGGCGCAGAGCACGTTCTCGCCGGTGGCGTAGGTGAGCCGGTTGCACGTCCAGTAGCCGCCGCGCACGTGCCGGACGCCGAGCGCGCCGAGCGTGTCCACGAGCGAGCGGTGCCGGTCGGCCTCGGCGTGCACGGCCGGGGCCGCCCGGATCACCTCCACTGTGGTCGCCGCGCCGGTTCCGAGCACGCCCGCGAGTACCGCCACCGCCCCGACACCCGCCACGCGGGCCCTAGCCCCGGCCGCCCGTTCGCCGGCCGCCTTGATCGACTCCACCTCGGCGAGTGGGCGGACGGCCTGCCACAGTGGCCAGAGCAGGGCGGGCACCGCCACCGCCAGGCACGACAGGTACCGGCTGCTCTCGATCGGCGTCCGCCCGGCCGCGTTGCTGACCGCGTAGGCGGCGAGGACCCCGGCCGCGCCGCCGAGCAGCGCCAGCCGCACCCCGGCCGACACCCGCTCCACCGAGCGTGGACCGCCCCAGGTTCGTCGCAGGGTGTGCCACGCGGTGAACGCGGCGAGCAGCAACAGCAGCGGGAACGCGAGCGCCCACCAGAGCTGCCAGGTGGCGCACCGGCCGGGCGAGCAGAAGCCCATCGCCAGCGGCGGCCCGAGCACCAGCCCGCCGTACAGCCGGTCGGCCCAGTCCGCGGCAGCGCCCGTGCCACCGGCCGCCAGCACCGCGCTCACCGGGTTGCGGCCGTGCCGGAGGCTGTCCACCAGCATCGGGGCCGCGCCCAGCAGCAGCGCCCCGGCCAGCACCACGCCGGCCCGCCCGGCCAGTTCCCGCCACCGCCACGCCACCAGCAGCGCGCCGAGCGTCAGCACGTACGGCAGGATCAGCGGGTCCACCCAGAGCAGCACTCCGGCGATCAGCCCCCAGGCCGCCCAGCGGGGCAGCCGTGCGCCCGCCCCGGTCACGCAGAGCCCGACGGTGAGCAGCGCCAGCGCCGCGCCGGCCGGGTTCAGCTCCGGATAGCCGCCACCGGCGATGAGCTGGTTCTTCACCACCCGGTCCGCGCCGAGCGCCAGCACGGCGACGACCAGCAGGGCGTACCAGCGGTCACCGCCGAGCCGCCGGGTCAGCCGCCAGGACAGCAGCAGGAACAACGCGTACAGCGCCAGCGTGGGCAGCCGCAGCACGAGCACCGACGGTCCGGCCAGCGCGATCAGCGGCGCGGCCAGGTACGCCTCCAGCGTGCCCATGTACGCCTGGCCGTAGAACCAAACCGGGAAGCCGTCGCCGCGGGCGATGTGCAGGGCGGCCAGCCCCATCGTCGCCTCGTCGCTGTTGGTGGGCGGCACGTCGGCGAACAGCAGCGCCAGCCGGTAGCCCACAGCGGCGAACCCGACGAGCACGGCGAGCAGCGTCGGTAACGGCAGCCGCCGGGGCGTACGGGAGCGCACGGTCTCGCGTGGCTCCTCGCGTACCCCGGCGGTCATGCCTGTGATCATGGCATCCGGCGGGCGGCCGGCGGCGGGTGACGCGGTCGACGGCCGGCCTCAGCCGGCGGCGACGACCTCCCGGCGGGCGTCGAGCGCCTGCTGGTAGAGGCGGCCCGCGCGGTACGACGAACGGACCAGCGGGCCGCTCATCACGCCCGCGAAGCCGATCTCCTCGGCCTCCTCGCGCAGCTCGACGAACTCCTCCGGCTTGACCCAGCGGGTGACCGGGTGGTGCCGGGGGGAGGGGCGCAGGTACTGCGTGATGGTGATCAGCTCGCAGCCCGCCTCGTGCAGGTCGCGCAGCGCCTGGGACACCTCGGCGCGCTCCTCGCCCATGCCCAGGATGAGGTTGCTCTTGGTGACCAGGCCGTCGGCGCGGGCCTGGCGGATCACGTCGAGCGAGCGCTCGTAGCGGAACGCCGGGCGGATCCGCTTGAAGATGCGCGGCACCGTCTCCACGTTGTGCGCCAGCACCTCGGGCCGCGAGCCGAACACCTCGGCGAGCTGCTCGGGGACGGCGTTGAAGTCGGGGATCAGCAGCTCGACACCGCAGCCGGACTGCAGCGCGTGGATCTGCCGGACCGTCTCGGCGTACAGCCAGGCGCCACCGTCGGGCAGGTCGTCGCGGGCGACACCGGTGATGGTCGCGTAACGCAGACCCATCGCGGCGACCGACTCGGCGACGCGCCGCGGCTCGTCGGCGTCGAACTCGGCCGGCTTTCCGGTGTCGATCTGACAGAAGTCGCAGCGCCGGGTGCACTGGTCACCACCGATGAGGAAGGTGGCCTCCCGGTCCTCCCAGCACTCGTAGATGTTGGGGCAGCCGGCCTCCTGGCACACGGTGTGCAGCCCCTCGCGCGAGACGAGCCCGCGCAACTGGGTGTACTCCGGGCCCATCTTGGCCTTGACCTTGATCCACGGCGGCTTGCGCTCGATCGGCGTCTCGGCGTTGCGTGCCTCGATCCGCAGCATGCGCCGCCCCTCCGGGGCGACCGTCGCGGGGCGCGCGGGCTGCTCAGTCGTCGGCGCGGATTGCTCGATCGTCACAAAACCGAGCGTACGCCGGTCGGCGCCGGTCGATGAACGGCGGGCGACCGCCGTCACCCCGGAATCGCTGTGACACCGGACACGAAGGGCCAAAAATCCCGGTCACACCGCGAGGCGCCCGGTGCTAGCGTGCCGGGCAGAGCTGTGACGGAGCCGAGTAACGGACCGATCCGCCAGTCGAGAGAGCCGCCGGTTGCTGCGAGGCGGTCTGGCGCCGGGCCGTGAAGACCCTCCCGAGCTGCGGGAAGAACAGCGCCTGTGCGCCCAGTAGAGCCCGCCCGGCCGGCCCCGGTGAAAAGGCGACGAACGAGGCTCCCGCCCCGGCGGGAGCGAAGGTGTGGTGGCACCGCGAGGCTCCCGCTCGCCCACACCTCCCTGGGGATCGCGTTGCGATTGGTCAAGGAGGTAGTCGTCGTGCAACGCATCCTGTCCTCCCAACTTCCCACCCAGGTGGGCTCGACCGTGCGGCTCGCCGGCTGGGCCCACCGCCGCCGGCTGCTCAAGTCGGTGGCCTTCCTGGTCCTCCGCGACGGCGGCGGGCTCGCCCAGGTGGTGGTCACCGCGCCCGCCGTGCGCGCGCAGGTCGAGGCGCTCACCGAGGAGACGGTCGTCGAGGTGGTCGGCACGGTGGTCGCGAACCCGGCCGCGCCCGCCGGGGTCGAGGTCGTCGAGCCGACGGTACGTCCGCTCGGGCCGCCCGCCGTCCCGCCCCCGTTCGACCTGTACCGGCCGGTGCTGACGGCCGGCCTGTCCACCCAGCTCGACCACGCGCCGGTCGCGCTGCGGCACCCGAGCCGATCCGCCGCGCTGCGGATCTCGGCGGCGGCCGTGTCCGGCTTCCGGGCCACGCTCGACGGGCAGGGCTTCGTCGAGGTGCACACGCCGAAGGTGGTCGCCTCGTCCACCGAGAGCGGGGCGAACGTGTTCGCGCTGGACTGGTTCGGGCGTCCCGCCTACCTGGCCCAGTCGCCGCAGTTCTACAAGCAGCTCATGGTGGGCGTCTTCGAGCGGGTGTACGAGGTCGGGCCGGTGTTCCGCGCCGAGCCGCACGACACCGCACGGCATCTGGCCCAGTACACGTCGCTCGACGTCGAGCTGGGGTTCGTGGCCGACCACCGGGACGTGATGGCGGTGCTGCGGGACACGCTGGCCGGGATGGTGGCGACAGTCGCCGACCGGGCGGACGGCGCGCTGGCCACGCTCGGCGTGACGGCGCAGCAGGTGCCGGCCGAGATCCCGGCGGTGCACTTCACCGAGGCGTTGACGATCGCCGGCGCGCCGCCTTCCGAACCCGATCTGGCCCCGGCGCACGAGCGGGCGTTGGGGGAGTGGGCGCTCCGCGAGCACGGCAGCGACTTTCTCTTCGTCACCGGCTATCCGATGGCGAAACGCCCCTTCTACACCCACCCGGACCCGGCGCGGCCCGCGTACTCGAACGGTTTCGACCTGCTGTTCCGCGGCGTGGAGCTGGTCACCGGCGGGCAGCGGCTGCACCGGCACGCCGACTACCTGGCCGCGCTGGCGGCGCGGGGCGAGCCGGTCGAGCCGTACGCCGGGTACGTGGACGCGTTCCGGCACGGCATGCCGCCGCACGGCGGGTTCGCGATCGGGCTGGAGCGGTTCGTCGCGCGGCTGACGGGCGCGGCGAACGTCCGGGAGGTGACCGCCTTCCCGCGCGACCTGCACCGCCTCGCGCCCTGACGGCTGCGCCCTCGCGCGGCTTGCTCCGTGCCGGTCCGCGGCGGCGGGCTCGCTCCTAGCCGGTCCCGGTTCCGACCCCGATGGCGGGCGCGGGCTCGGCATCGGGCCGGCGGTCTCGCCGCCGACCTCCGGAATCGGTTCGGATCTGCCACTGAGCGTGACGAGAGATCGCTCGGCCTAGTGGTCACTCTCGGTGAGGGTTGTTGCGGGGCGGTCGAGAGGCCCTCGGCGTCGGCGGATTGCGCTGAGCTGGGGTTATGGCGGACTGCCGTCCGGAGGGAGGGAAGGGTGTCTGCGCCCTTTGCTCTGCAGCCACGAGCGCAACGGTCGACCGGGCGTGATCGTTGCGGATCTGGCTGCAGAGCAAAGTCGGCGAGAGGTCACATGCCGCGGACGCGGCGTTGTCACTCACCGTGACCGATGGCGGGGTGGGGGCTGGGCGAGCGGCGGTTCTGGGCGGACGGCGATCCGGACCGGTCGGCCACCGCGCCGCCGAGCGGTCGGGCCGGGCCGATCGGCCGGACCGGGCGGTCAGGCCGGGCCGAGCAGGTCCCAGAGGTTGCCGGCGATGTCGCGGAAGACCGCGACCCGGCCGTACGGCTCGGTGCGGGGCGGCCGGACGACCTCGACCCCCGCGTCGGCCATCCGGCGGTACACCGCCTCGAAGTCGTCGACCTGGAGGAAGAAACCCACCCGGCCGTGGGTCTGGTCGCCCACCGCACCGGCCTGGTGCTCACCGTCGGCGCGGGCCAGCAGCAGGCCGGTGCCACCGCCCGGCGGGCGTACGACCACCCAGCGCTTGGGCCGGCCGTCGTTCGTCAGCGAGGGCTTGTCCTCGGCCAGCTCGAACCCGAGCACCTCGGTGAAGAACGCGATCGCCGGGTCGTACTCGGCGAC
>NZ_JAGPXV010000371.1:0-5867 GCF_018070405.1 Micromonospora sp. D75 | reverse complement strand
CTCGTCGACCGGGCCGCCGGGGTGGCCGCCGCGCTGCGTGAGCACGGCGTCGGCCGGGGCGACCGGGTCGGCGTGTGCGGCGCGCGTACCCCCGACCTGGTGACGACGGTGGTCGGCGTGCTGCTCGCCGGCGCCGCGTACGTGCCGCTGGAGCCGGGCGGCCCCCGGGCCCGGCTGCGCGGCATCGTCCGCGACGCGGGCGTCCGGGTCGTCGTCGGCGACGCGGCGGCGGCCGAGTTCGGCGACGAGCCCGGCGTGACGGCGCTCGGCCTGCCCGGCCCGGCCCCGCTCGCGCCCTGCCCGGCCCGCCCCGGCGACCCGGCGTACGTGCTGTTCACCTCCGGCTCCACCGGCCGCCCGAAGGGCGTGCTGACCACCCACCGCAACGCCGTCGAGTTCGTCACCGGCGTGAGCGCGCTGACCGGCGCCGACGCCTCGATCCGCAGCCTCGGCATCGCCTCGCTCGGCTTCGACGCGGCCACCATGGACCTGTTCGTGCCGCTCACGCTCGGCGGCGCGGTGCAGCTGCTCGGCGCCGACGACCGGGCCGACCCGGTCCGGCTGGCCCGGTTCGTCGCCGCGCACGAGGTCACCTGGGGCTTCATCACCCCGACCGTGCTGTCGCTGCTGGACCCGGCCGGGTTCCCGTCATGGCGGGTGCTGCTCTGCGGCGGCGAGGCGGTCCCGGCCGAGCTGGTCGCCCGCTGGGCGCCGGGCCGGCGGTTCCTCAACGGCTACGGCCCCACCGAGACCACGGTGCTGGCGGTCACCTGCGACCTCACCCCGGCCGACACCGACCCGATGCCGATCGGCCGGCCGCTGCCCAACCACCGGGCGTACGTGGTCGACGCCGACCTGCGTCCGGTGCCGGCGGGCGAGACCGGCGAGCTGCTGATCGGCGGGCCCGGCCTGGCCGACGGCTACCTGAACCGGCCCGGCCTGACCGCCGAGCGGTTCGTGCCCGACCCGTTCGGCGACGTCCCCGGCGAGCGGCTCTACCGCACCGGCGACCTGGTCCGGCAGGGCCCGGACGGCCGGATCGTCTACCTGGGCCGCGCCGACCGGCAGGTCAAGGTGCGCGGCCAGCGCATCGAGCTGGGCGAGATCGAGGCCGTGCTGGCCGCCTGCCCCGGCGTCGAGCGCGTCGCGGTGGAGGCGGTGCCCGGCCCGGCCGGCGCCGAGCTGGTCGCGTTCCTCACCCCGGCCGGCGCGCCCGGCGACGACGAGCTGCGGGCGTACGCGCAGACGCGGCTGACCACCGCGATGCTGCCGGCCCGGACGGTGCGGCTGGACGCGCTGCCGGTCAGCCCGGTCACCGGCAAGCTGGACCGGCCGGCGCTGCGCGAACTGGCCGCGGCGACCCCGGCCGCAGTCGCCGACGCGTCCGCCGACGACGACCCGGTGACGGCGGCGGTCCGGCGCGTCTGGACCCGGCTGCTCGGCGCCGCGCCCGCCCCGGACAGCGACTTCCTCGCCGCCGGCGGCAACTCCATCGCCGCGATGCGGCTGGTCGCGGCGCTGCGCGCGGAGCTGGGCCGGCAGGTGGACACCCGGGTGCTGTTCGCCGACCGCACGTTCGCCGCGCTGGTGGACCGGGTCCGCGCCGCCGACCCGGCCGACGCCGACGGGCTGACCACCGGCAACCCGCCGACGCTGTCCCCGCCGCAGCGGCGGCTGTGGTTCATGGACCAGCTCGCCCCGTCCAGCGCGCCGTACAACATCGCCGTCGCGCACCGGCTGCGCGGGCCGCTGGACGTCGCCGCGCTCGGCGCCGCGCTGCGGGCCGTCGCCGAACGGCACGACGTGCTGCGCTGGCGGATCCCGCAGAACGGCGGCGTGCCGTACGCGGTCCGCGAGGAACCCACCGACGTGGCGGTGCCGGTGGTCGACCTGACCGCCGCCGCCGACCCGGACACCGAGCTGGCCGGCATGCTCGCGGCCGGCGCCGGGCACGCGTTCGACCTGGCCACCGGCCCGCCCTGGCAGGTGACCGTGTACCGGCTCGCCGCGCAGGAGCACGTGCTCGCGGTCACCGTGCACCACGCGGTCTTCGACGGCTGGTCCGAGGCGCTGCTCTACGACGAGCTGGCGCTCGCGTACGCCCGCGCGCTCGGCCGGTCCGTGCCGGGCCGCCCGCCGCTGCCCGCCACGTACGCCGACTACGCCGTGTGGCGCGCCGACCGGGACCGGCGCCGCGGCGAGACCGACCTGGCCTGGTGGACCGCGCACCTGGCCGGCGCGCCGACGGTGCTGGACCTGCCCCGCGACCGGCCCCGCCCGGCCGTGCAGACGTACGCCGGCGCGGAGGCCGCGGTACGGCTGGACGAGGCCGCCGACCGGGACGTGCGCGACCTGGCCGCGCGGCGCGGCACCACAGTCGCCGCGGTGCTGCTGGCCGCGTTCGGCGAGCTGCTGCGCCGGGTCACCGGCGGCGACGAGCACGTGCTCGGCGCGATCGTCGCCGACCGGCGGCTGGCCGCGTTCGACGAGGTGATCGGGTTCTTCATCGACACCGTGCCGGTGCGGGTCCGCTCCGGTGGCGCGAGCTTCGCCGAGCAGGTCGACCGGGCCGCCGCCGAGCTGCACGAGGTCACCGCCCACCCGGGCGCGCCGCTGGAACGCATCGTGGAGGCGCTCGGCGTGGGCCGGGACACCTCCCGCGCCCCGCTGGTGCAGGTGCTGTTCAACGTGCTCAACTTCGCCCCGCCCCGGCTGGCGCTGACCGGCCTGGCGGCCGAGCCGGTGTCGGTGCCCAAGCCCGGCTCGCCGTTCGACCTGACCGTCTACGTGGTGGAGCGTGACGGGCGGGCCGGCGTCGAGGTGGTGCACAACCCGGACCTGTTCACCGCCGAGCGGATCAGCGCGCTCCTGGCCGACCTGGCCGCCCTGGTCGGCGCGCTCGCCGCCGATCCGGACGCGCCGGCCGCCGAGGTGGCGCCCGAGCTGCCCCGCCCGGCGGTGCGTGTGGCCGCGCTCGGCGCGATGACCGTCGCCACCGCCGAACCGGCCCGCGCGCCGCTGCCCACCGGCTCGGACGCGCTCACCGGCACCGAGGAGCTGATCGCCGGCATCTGGCGCGACGTGCTCGGCCGGGACACCGTCGGCGTCACCGACAACTTCTTCGACATCGGCGGCCACTCGATGGCCCTGGCCGCCGTGTACGCCCGGCTCACCGAGGCCACCGGCCGCTCGATCACCATGCTCGACCTGTTCCGCCACCCGACCGTGCGGGCGCTCGCCGCCAGCCTGGACGGGGCCGCCGACCGGCCGGAACTGGCCCGCGCCGCGCTGCGCGCCGCCGCGCGGCGGGGCCGCGCCCGCCGAACCCCGCCGCCACGCCGACCTCACCCGTGACGCGATCCCTTGTGAATGAAGGAACCCCCATGCAGAACGACATTCCCGCCGACGACGGCGTCGAGCCCATCGCCATCGTCGGGCTCGCCGCCCGCCTGCCCGGCGCGGCCGACGTCGACGAGTTCTGGCGCAACCTGGTCGACGGCGTGGAGTCGACGACCGAGCTGACCCGCGAGGAGCAGCTCGCCCGCGGCGCGCAGCCGCAGGAGGTCGACGACCCGGGCTGGGTCAACCGTGCCCCGCTGGTGGACGGCTACGACGAGTTCGACGCCGGCCTGTTCGGGATGACCGCCCGCGAGGCCGAGATCACCGACCCGCAGCACCGGCTGTTCCTGGAGACCTGCTACACCGCGTTGCAGGACGCCGGCTACGACCCGGGCCGCTACGACGGTGCGGTCGGCGTGTACGCCGGCACCGGCGGAAACACGTACCTGCACCGCAACGTGTACCGCAACAAGCGGGTCGGCGGGAACCCGCACGGCGCGGTGTCGCTGGCCACCGGCAACTCGCCGAACTACGTGGCCACGAACGTGTCGTACCGGCTGGACCTGCGGGGCCCGAGCATGACCGTGCACACCGCCTGCTCCACCTCGCTGGTCGCGTTCCACCTGGCCTGCGAGGCGCTGCGCAACGGCGAGTGCGACATGGCCCTGGCCGGCGGCGTCAACATCGAGCTGCCGCACGTCGGCTACCTCGGCATGGACGGCTTCACCTCGCCGGACGGGCGGTGCCGGCCGTTCGACGCCGCAGCGAACGGCACGGTGTGGGGCAGCGGCGTCGGCGTGACGCTGCTCAAGCGGCTCTCCGACGCGATCGCCGACGGCGACCACATCCGCGCGGTCGTGCTCGGCAACGCCATCAACAACGACGGCGCCGGGAAGGTCGGCTTCACCGCCCCCAGCATCGACGGGCAGACCGAGGCCATCGCCCAGGCCGTCGCGCTCGCCGGCGTCGACCCGCGCAGCATCAGCTACGTCGAGGCGCACGGCACCGGCACCGCGCTCGGCGACCCGATCGAGGTCGCCGCGCTGTCCGCCGTCTACGCCAAGGACACCGACGAGCGCGGCTGGTGCGGCATCGGGTCGGTGAAGTCGAACATCGGCCACCTGAGCCAGCCCTCCGGCATCGTCAGCGTGATCAAGACGGTGCTGGCGATGGAGCACGGGCTGATCCCGCCGACCATCAACTACGAGGCGCCGAACCCGGCCATCGACTTCGCCGACACCCCGTTCTACGTGGCGAACACGCTGACCAAGTGGGACACCGACGGCGGGCCGCGCCGGGCCGGGGTCAGCTCCTTCGGCATCGGCGGCACCAACGCGCACGTCGTGCTCCAGGAGGCGCCGGCGGCGGAGCGGGACGAGCCGCCGGCCCGCCCGGCGCACCTGCTCCAGGTGTCGGCGAAGACGCCGACCGCGCTGGACGTCGCCGTGCGCCGGCTCGCCGAGCACCTGGAGGGCGGCAGCGACGTGGCGCTCGCCGACGTGGCGCACACGCTGCGCGTCGGCCGCCAGACGTACGCCCACCGCGCCGCCGTCGTGGCCGGGGACCCGGCGTCCGCCGCCGCCGCGCTGCGCGAGCGGCGCAAGGGCCACCGGGGCGTCGCCGACGGACCCGCCCCCCGGGTGGCGTTCCTGTTCAGCGGCCAGGGCTCGCAGTACGCCGGGATGGGCGCCGAACTGTACGCCCAGGACCGGGCGTTCGCCGCCGCCGTGGACGAGTGCGCCGACCTGCTCCGCCCCGAGCTGGGCCTGGACATCCGGGACCTGATCCTCGGCCGCGACCCGGACGCGGCGGACAAGCTCACCGAGACCCGCTGGACCCAGCCCGCGCTGTTCACCGTCGAGTACGCCCTCGCCGTCGCGTGGCGGGCCGCCGGGGTCGTCCCGGCCGCGATGATCGGCCACTCCATCGGCGAGTACGTGGCCGCCACGCTCGCCGGCGTGCTCGACCTCGCGGACGCGCTGCGCGTGGTGGCCGCCCGGGGCCGGCTCATGCACTCCCTGCCCGCCGGCTCGATGCTGGCGGTCACGCTCGACGAGTCGGCGGTGGCCGACCGGCTGCCTCAGGGCCTGTCGGTGGCCACCGTGAACGGCCCCGGCACCTGCGTGGTGGCCGGCGAGACCGCGCTCGTGGAGGAGTTCGCCGTCAGCCTGGGCGGCAAGAACAAGTCGAAGCTGCTGCGCACCTCGCACGCGTTCCACTCGCCGATGATGGACCCGATCCTGGACGAGTTCACCGCGCTGATGGCCACCGTGCCGCTGCGTGCCCCGGCGGTGCCGTTCCTGTCGAACGTGACCGGCACCTGGATCACCGAGGCGCAGGCCACCGACCCGGCGTACTGGGCCGCGCACCTGCGCCGCCCGGTCCGCTTCGGCGCGTGCGTGGCCACGCTGCTCGCCGAGGGCACCTGGGCGCTCGTCGAGTGCGGCCCCGGCCGGCAACTGGCCAACCTGGCCCGGATGCAGGTCGCCAAGGCCGGCGAGGCGCAGCGCGCGCTGACCCCGCTGGGC
>NZ_JAGPXV010000370.1:0-5870 GCF_018070405.1 Micromonospora sp. D75 | reverse complement strand
GCCAGCCTCAGCACGTCGGCGAGGCTGCCCGCGTACCGGTCGGCGACCGCGCGGGCCAGCCGGGCCACCTCCGGGGAGAGCACCGGCACCGGCGAGACGACCTTCTCCAGGTACGCCAGTTTCGGGTGCGCGGAGGACTCGGCGCGCTCCAGCAGCCAGCCGTCGACCAGCTGACCGGCGAAGCGCACCTTCACCCGTACCCCCGGTTGCGCCTCGGCGTCGAGCGCCGCCGGCACCAGGTAGTCGAACGGGCGGTCCAGGTGCGGCAGGGGCACGTCCACGCAGACGCGCGCGACCGGCGACCCCTGCGCGGGTCGCCGGTCGCGGCGCGTGGCGGCGGTCAGGCTCCCGCGGCCGACTTGAGGTCGGCGGCCCGGTCGGTGCCCTCCCAGGTCAGGTCCGGCAGCTCCCGGCCGAAGTGGCCGTACGCGGCGGTCTGCTGGTAAATCGGGCGGAGCAGGTGCAGGTCCCGGATGATGGCGGCCGGGCGCAGGTCGAACACCTCGGCGACGGCCTTCTCGATCGAGGCGACCGGCACCGTCTCGGTGCCGAACGTCTCGATGAACAGGCTCACCGGGTGGGCCTTGCCGATCGCGTACGCGACCTGGGCCTCGCACCGCTCGGCCAGCCCGGCGGCGACCACGTTCTTGGCCACCCAGCGCATCGCGTACGCGGCCGAGCGGTCGACCTTCGAGGGGTCCTTGCCGGAGAACGCGCCGCCGCCGTGGCGCGCGTACCCGCCGTAGGTGTCCACGATGATCTTCCGGCCGGTCAGGCCGGCGTCACCCATCGGGCCGCCGATCTCGAAGCGCCCGGTCGGGTTGACCAGCAGCCGGTAGCCCTCGGTCTCCAGGCCGAGGCCCTCCAGCTCCGGGGTGATGACGTGGTCCCGGATGTCCGGGGTGAGCAGCGACTCCAGCGAGATGTCGGCCGCGTGCTGGCTGGACACGACGACGGTGTTGAGCCGGACCGGGCGCAGCCCGTCGTACTCGATGGTCACCTGGGTCTTGCCGTCCGGCCGCAGGTAGGGGATGGTGCCGTCCTTGCGGACCGTGGCGAGCCGGCGCGCCAGCCGGTGCGCCAGCGCGATCGGCAGCGGCATCAGCTCGGGCGTCTCGGAGCAGGCGAAGCCGAACATCATGCCCTGGTCACCGGCGCCCTGCGCGTCCAGCGCGCTCTCCGACCCGCCGGTACGCAGCTCGAAGGCGTTGTCGACGCCCTGGGCGATGTCCGGCGACTGGGCGCCGATGGACACGCTGACGCCGCAGGACGCGCCGTCGAAGCCCTTCTTCGACGAGTCGTAGCCGATGCCGAGAATGGTCTCCCGGACGATGGTGGGGATGTCGGCGTACGCCTTCGTGGTCACCTCACCGGCCACGTGCACCTGACCGGTGGTGATCAAGGTCTCCACCGCGACCCGGCTGTGCGGGTCCTGGGCGAGCAGCGCGTCGAGAATGCCGTCACTGATCTGGTCGGCGATCTTGTCCGGGTGGCCCTCCGTGACCGATTCGGACGTGAAGAGACGTGTCACGGCACTCCTAAGCATGTGAAGACTTTTAAAGGTCGCTCGGCGGCAGTTTAGCCATCCTCGTTCCGCCGCGACCCCCTGAACGCGGGCCGACCAACCGTCAGGAACGTGACGGCAACCGCGGACAGACGAGGTCCCAGACGGCGTCGGCCAGGGCCTCCTTGGGCTGCTCGGCCAGCCGGTGCACGGCGCCGTCGGCGCCGATCACGGTGGCCGCGTTGGTGTCGGCGCCGAAGACCTTGTCCACGCCGACCTCGTTGACGACGATCATGTCGGCTCCCTTGCGGGCCAGTTTGGCCCGGCCGTTGGCCTCCGCGTCGTCGGTCTCCGCGGCGAAGATCACCAGCACCTGGCCGGGGCGGCGGACGCGACCCAGCTCGGCGGCGATGTCCGGGTTGGTGACCAGCTCGATGGTCGGCGCGACACCGTCGTCCGACTTCTTGATCTTCCCGGTGGCGTAGCTGGCCGGCCGGAAGTCGGCGGGCGCGGCGGCCATCACCACGGCGTCCGCGTCGACGGCCGCCGCCAGCGTCGCCGTGCGCAGCTCCTCGGTGGTGCCCACCCGGACCAGGTCCACCCCGGCCGGATCGGGCAGCGCCACGTTCGCCGCGACCAGCGTCACCCGGGCGCCCCGGGCCACAGCGGCGCGGGCGAACGCGTACCCCTGCTTGCCGGAGGACCGGTTGCCCAGGAACCGGACCGGGTCCAGCGGCTCGCGGGTGCCCCCGGCGGTGACCACCACGTGCCGGCCGGCCAGGTCGGCCTCGGCCTCGACGCCGCGGGCCAGGGCCCGGCGGGCCACCGCGAAGATCTCCGCCGGGTCGGGCAGCCGGCCCTTGCCGGTGTCCCGCCCGGTGAGCCGCCCCACGGCCGGCTCGATCACCCGGACGCCGCGCGAGCGCAGCGTGGCCACGTTCGCCACGGTCGCCGGGTGCTCCCACATCTCGGTGTGCATGGCCGGCGCCAGCAGCACCGGGCAGCGCGCGGTCAGCAGCGTGTTGGTGAGCAGGTCGTCGGCGAGGCCGTGGGCGGCCTTGGCGAGCAGGTCAGCGGTGGCCGGGGCGACCACGACCAGGTCGGCGTGCTGCCCGAGCCGCACGTGCGGCACCTCGTGCACGTCGGACCAGACGTCGTCGGCCACCGGCTGGCCGGACAGGGCCGCCCAGGTCGGCGCCCCGACGAAACGGAGCGCCGAGGCGGTCGGCACCACCCGGACCCGGTGACCCGACTCGGTGAAGAGCCGGAGCAGCTCACACGCCTTGTAGGCGGCGATGCCGCCGCCGACCCCGAGGACGATCTCGGCGGGCATCGGCGCGGGCGCGGTTACGGCTGGTCGGTCGGCTCAGCGGTGAGCAGGCCCGCGTTGATCTCGCGCATGGCGATGGAGAGCGGCTTCTCCTGCGGGGTGGTCTCCACCAGCGGGCCGACGTACTCCAGCAGGCCCTCACCGAGCTGGCTGTAGTAGGCGTTGACCTGACGGGCGCGCTTGGCGGCGAAGATGACCAGCGCGTACTTCGAGGTGGTCTTCTCGAGCAGCTCGTCGATCGGCGGGTTGGTGATGCCCTCGGGGTTGGTGGCGATGGATCCCACGAATTAAACCTCTGCGTCTCGTGCGCCGCCCGCGGGCGGTCGGGCCGGAGCCAGGAAGGACGAACCGAGCAATCCTACCAGCTCCGCCGCGGCGCGCTCGGTGTGGTCGTGTGCCACGGCGTGGGCGAAGAGGGCCGCGACGTCCGGGTCGGCCCGGTACGCCGGCGGCGCGAGCAGCACCAGCCGGGCGCCGGGCGCCGCCGCCCGTACCGCGAGCGCGCCGCCCAGGTCCAGCGGCAGCAGCACCGGCCGGCCCGCGGCGAGCCGCGTCCGTACCTCGGCCCGGGGCACCCCCCGGCGGTACGGCCCGATCCGGCACCACTCCAGCAGTTCCCCGGCGGCGATCAGCTGGTCGAAGGCGGGCGCGTCGAGGAAGACGCGGTCCACGCCGTCCCGCTCGTCGGGGCGCGGCGGCCGGGTGGTGGCGACCACCGGCACCCAGACAGACGCAAGGCGCGCCCGGACCGCCTCGACCACACTGCTCCGGCCGGCCCCGGAGGGACCGGACAGGACAGTGAGCCGAGCCGCCGAGCGCGCCTCGTCATCCGTGCTCACCGCTTGTTTCTACACGGCGGGCCGTTCAGTTCGCGGCGAACTCCCCGAGCAGAGCCTTGCGCTGCTGCTCGCCGAGGCCGCGCAGGCGACGGCTGTCCGCGATCTTGAGCTTCTCCATGATCTGGGTGGCCCGGATCTTGCCGATGCCCGGCATCGCCTGGAGCACGGCCGAAACCTTCAGCTTGCCCACGACGTCGTCGGACTCGGCCCGCTCGAGGACGGTGGCGAGGGTGGTCTTGCCCTGCTTGAGCTGCTCCTTCAGCTCAGCGCGGGCCTTGCGGATCTCCGCGGCCTTCTCCAGCGCGGCAGCGCGCTGTTCGGGGGTCAGTGACGGGAGCGGCACCAGTTCTCCTCAGGTCCCTAGTACGGCGGGCGGAGCGCCCCACCGCATCTGTGAAACGTGGTGTCGCTGGCAACCAAAGGGGTCCGTGGTTCCCAGCGCGGGGAAAACTAGCGGTCAACGGAGATTTCGGCAACGTGGGCGCGCGATGATCAACGGAAAGTGACCGAGCCGTCAGTCAGCCTACGGCCTCCAGGGCGCTCCGGCACTCGGCCAGCGCCCGCTCGGCGGCGGCGCGCAGAGCGTCCGGGTCCGGTCCCGCGCCGAGCACCTCCCGGGAGTACGACGGGAGCACCGACGGCAGCGCGGCGCCGAACACGGTGCGCAACCCGGCGGGCGTGCCGCCCTGCGCGCCCAGGCCCGGAGCGAGCAGCGGACCGTTCACGGAGCCGAGGTCGTGACCGGTCTCGCCGACCGTCGCGCCGACCACCAAACCGAAGCTTCCGAGCGGCTCCGCACCCCGGTTGAGCTGGGAAATCTCGTCGATCACGGTCTGCGCGACGGTGCGCCCGTCGGCCCCGACGGCACGCTGCACGGAGGCGCCCTCCGGGTTCGAGGTGAGGGCCAGGACGAAGACCCCGCCACCGTGCTCGGCTGCGGTGGAGAACATCGGCGCGAGTGAACCTACTCCCAGGTAGGGGCTCGCGGTCACCGCATCGACATACATCGGGCTGGATGGATCGAGGTACGCCGACGCGTACGCGGCCACCGTCGAGCCGATGTCGCCGCGCTTCACGTCAAGCAGAACGAGCGCTCCCAGATCTCGCAACTGTCGGATAGTTGACTCAAGCACCCCGACGCCGCGCGAGCCGAAGCGCTCGAAGAACGCCGACTGCGGCTTGACCACGGCCACCCGGTCCCCGATCGCCTCCACCACGGTTCGGCAGAACCGGTCGAGTCCGTCGACGTCGTCGGTCAGCCCCCAGTCGGCCAGCAACCCGGGGTGCGGATCGATCCCCACGCACAGCGGCCCTCGCTCCGCCACGGCCCGGTGCAGTCGGGCGCCGAACGTCTCCATCGCGTCTCTCCTCTCCCCGCGGCCCCGGGCCGCCTGGGCGTGTCCGGCGACGGTCTTCCCGTCGCGCCCTGTCGAACTCGGCCGGGCTCAGCCGGCCTTCACCGCCGCGGCCACCCCGGCCGCGATCCGTGCCACGTCCGCGGCGTCGCAGACGTACGGCGGCATGGTGTAGACGAGATCCCGGAACGGGCGCAGCCACACCCCCTGCGCCACCGCGGCAGCGGTCGCCCGGGGCAGGTCCACCTCGTGGTCGAGCTGCACCACCCCGATCGCGCCGAGCACCCGTACGTCGGCCACGCCGGGCGCGCCGCGCAACGGCGCCAGGCCGGCCCGCAGGCCCTCGGCGATCCCCGCCACCCGGCCGGCCCAGTCCCCGGCCCGCAGAAGCTCCAGGGAGGCGTTGGCGACCGCGCAGGCGAGCGGGTTGCCCATGAACGTCGGTCCGTGCGCCAGCACCCCGTCGGCGGAGATCGCCCGCGCCACCTCGGGCGTGCAGAGCGCCGCGGCCAGCGTCAGGTACCCGCCGGTGAGCGCCTTGCCGACGCAGAGCACGTCCGGGGCCACCCCGGCGTGCTCGGCGGCGAACATCTTCCCGGTCCGGCCGAAGCCGGTGGCGATCTCGTCGAAGACCAGCAGGATGCCGTGCTTCCGGGTCACCTCGCGCAGCACGCGCAGGTAGTGCGGGTGGTGGAACCGCATCCCGCCGGCGCCCTGGACCACCGGCTCGACGATCACCGCGGCCAGCTCGTCGGCGTGCCGCTCCACCGCGTCCACCAGAGCCGCCTCGTACGCCGGGTCGGGCGGCGCGGCGACGCCGGACGGCGGCGCCGGGGCGAACA
>NZ_JAGPXV010000037.1:0-18938 GCF_018070405.1 Micromonospora sp. D75 | reverse complement strand
TGCTGCTGATCGACGAGTCAGGCCAGCGCCGGGACCTGCGCACCCTGCTGCCGCGCATGCGGGCGATCGACCCGGCCGGGTCGTTGCTCGCCGACCTGCGTGCACTGCTGACGGGCGGCTCGTGATGGGGTCCCGTGTCGCGCTGGTGACGGGTGTCACCGGCTGCGTCGGCCGCGCGGTCGCGGCCGCGCTCGCGGAGAACGGCTGGTCGGTACGAGGGCTGGTGCGGTCGCCCGCACCGGACCACGCGACGTACGCGGCGCACCTCGGTGACCTGACCGATCCGGAGTCGCTGCGTGGCTCCTGCGCGGGCGTCGACCTCGTGGTGCACGCGGCCGCCGATCTGACCGACTGGCGGCCCGGCCCTCGCATCTGGCAGGTGAACCGGGACGGCACCCGGGCGGTGCTGGACGAGGCGCGACGCTGCGGCGTCTCCCGGTTCGTCTACCTGAGCACCGTCGACGTCTTCGGTTTCGACGCCGCGAAGGTCATCGACGAGGCGTCACCGCGGCGGGTGCCGCGATACCCGTACCCGCTGTCGAAAGCTGCCGGGGAAGACGTGGCGTGGTCGTACCACGGAAACGGCCTGGACGTCACTGTGGTGTACCCCGCCTGGGTCTTCGGACCCGGTGACCGCAATTTCCTGCCCGAGCTCGTGCGCGGACTGCGAGACGGCAAGCTCGTCCAGTTCGACCGCGGCGCGCCCCCGATCGAGTTGACGTACAGCGCGAACCTGGCCGACGCGATCGTGCTGGCCGGCACCGCACCCGGGTGCGCGGGTGGGCGGTTCATCGTCGGCGACTCGTACGGCCTGACCCTGGGGCGGCTGTTCGCCGCGGTGGCCGAGCGGATCGGGGCGAGGCCACCGACCTCGTCGGTCCCGTTCGGCGCGGCGCTGGCCGTGGGCGCGCTGTCCGAACTGGCCGGGCTCGCCGGCATCGGCACCGGGTCGGGCCGGCCGTTGCTCACCCGTTACGCGGTCCGGTCCGTCGCCGGAGGAATGCGGTACGACGTCGGCCGGATCCGGTCGATCGGCTATTCACCACGGGTCGGCTTCGCGGAGGCGCTGAGCCACTCCCTGGCGGACCTGACGAAGGAGCAGGCACATGGCGGCCGGTGAGCGCGGCCCGGCCGTCTGCATCGTCAACCCCGCTTCCGGGGTCCAGCGCGGGCGCACGATCGAGCAGCGGATCGCCACCGAGCTACCCGAGGCGGACTGCTGGTTCACCCGCCACCCCGGGCACGGCATCGCGCTCGGGCGACAGGCGGTGGAGGACGGGTACGGCACGGTGGTGGCGGTCGGTGGTGACGGCACACTGTCCGAGGTCGCCAACGGGGTGCTGGTGGCGGGCGGGGAGAAGGTGCGGCTGGCGTACGTGCCGGCCGGCACCTGCAACGACTTCGCCCGCGGCCTGCGGCCGGTCGCCGACCTCGGCGGTCTGCTCGACCGAGCCCGCGACCGGGAGACCGATGTCGGCGAGGTGACCTTCACCCGGCCCGACGGCACCCGGGGCCACAGGTACTTCCTCGTCAGCTGCACGGTCGGGCTGATCAGCGTGATCGGCCAGCGGTTCACCGAGAAGACACCCGCCAACCGGGTCCTCAAGCGGCTCAACCTCCAACTCGCCGAGACGGCGTCCAGCATCCGGACGCTGGCCCGCTGGCGGCCCGTCGCGGTGCGGCTGGAACTCGACGGCGAACCGTCGCACCAGATCATCACCAATCTGGCCGTGCTCAAGGTGCCGTACTTCGCCGGCGGGCTGACTTTCGGCCGCGCCGAGCCGCCGCGGGCGGGTTACCTGGACGCGGTGCGGGTGGCCGGCGTGGGCCGGGCCGGCGTGGCCGGGCTGATGTGGCGGGTGTTCCGCGGCGCCGCCGCGGGACACCCGGCGATCCACCGGCAGGAGGTGCGCACCGTGCGTGTCGACGCGGACAGTCCGCTGCCGGTGGAGGTGGACGGCGAGATCGTCGGACGTACCCCGGCCGAGTTTTCGATACATCAGTCGCGTCTGACGACTGTGGTATGAGCCCAGCGAGGGAGCGAGACATGCCTGCCCCGAACACGTTCCACATCGGACTGGTGGTCCCCGACTACACCGGTCAGCTCAGCCCGATGGCGACGCTCGGCAGGGAACTGCTCCGACGCGGCCACCGGGTCACCCTGGTCTCCCTGCCGGACGCCGGGACGAGGTCGTTCACGGCCGGGTTCGCCTTCGCACCGATCGGCGAGCGCGAGTTTCCGGTCGGCACACTGGCCCGCTTCTCCGAGGAACAGGGCCGGCTGACCGGTCTGGCCGCGATCCGTTTCATCGTCCGCGGTTACGTACGGGAGGTCGAGGTCCTCCTGCGGGACCTACCGGGGCTGGTGCAGCGGCACGGCATTGACGCGCTGCTGGTGGACCAGGTCTACGGCGCGGGCAACTCCGTCGCGGAACACCTCGACCTTCCGGTCGTGAACGTCTGCAACGCGCTGGCGCTGAACACCGAGCCGGGTGTACCGCCGTTCATGACGGCGTGGCCGTACCATCCCTCACTGCTCGCGCGCGTGCGCAACATGCTGGGCGACCAGGTGATCGCCTGGGTCATCCGGCCGGTGGTGCAACGGATCAACGAACGTCGCGCCGCATGGGGCCTGCCGCCGGTCAAGGGAGTCAACGACGGCTCGGACCTCGCCCAGATCACCCAGCAGCCGCCGTTCTTCGACTTCCCGCGCACCCGGTTGCCGGACACGTTCCACTACACCGGGCCGTTCCATGACGAGGACAGCACCGAGCCGGTGTCCTTCCCGTGGGAGAAGCTCGACGGTCGCCCGTTGATCTACGCGTCGATGGGCACCCTCCAGAACCGCCTCCCGCACATCTTCCGGGCGATCGCCCAGGCGTGCTCCGGACTCGACGCGCAACTGGTCGTCTCCCTCGGCAGCACGGATGTCGAGCCGCCGGCCGACCTGGCCGGCAACCCGATCGTGGTGCGGTACGCACCACAGCTCGACCTGCTGGCGCGGGCGTCCCTCGTCATCACGCACGCCGGAATCAACACCACGCTGGAGTCCCTCGCCCACGGCGTGCCGATGGTCGCGCTACCCGTGGGCAACGACCAGCCGGGCGTGGCGGCCCGGCTCAAGTACCTCGGCGCGGGCGAGTTCATCCCGGTGCACAAGGTGACTCCGGGGCGGCTTCGTGCGGCCGTCGACAGGGTGAGCGGCGACCCCGCCTACCGGGCGAAGGCCCAGCACTACAAGCGCAGGATCGCGGAGTTGGACGGCGTACGGCGCGCGGCCGGCATCGCGGAGCAGGCGTTCCGGACGCGCCGGCCGGTACGCCGACAGGAGTTGTCCGACACCACGGAGGGTGGCCGCCGATGACACAGCAGGCGGGCCGCATGGCCCGGCAGTTGCCGACGCTCAACGGGTTGCGGGGGATCGCGGCCGTGACGGTCTTCTTCTCCCACACGACGTTGTTCGGCTTCTTCGCCGACGGCCGGATCGACGACTGGTGGTTCGCCGTCCTCAGCCGGACCGGCTCTGCCGCCCTCGGCTTCTTCTTCATCCTCAGCGGCTTCGTCCTGACCTGGTCGGCTCCGGAGCACGAGCCGAAGCGCCAGTTCTGGCGCCGCCGGGCCGCCCGGATCCTGCCGAACCATCTGGTCGTGTGCGCCGTGGTCGTCGTTCTCATGGTCCTGATCCGGGGCGGCGCGCCGCTGTGGCCGACGCTGGCGAACATCACGCTGGTGCAGAGCTGGATTCCGGACGAGTTCATCTTCAACGGAATCAATCCGCCGAGCTGGTCGCTGAGCTGTGAGATCTTCTTCTATGCGTCGTTCCCGTGGCTGCTCGCCGGTTTCCGGCGGCTCTCCGCCGCCTGGCTCTGGTGGATCGCCGGTGGCATCGTCGCCGCGATGCTCGTCGCCCCCGTCGTCTCCACGGCGTTCCTTCCCGCCGAGCCGACGTACACCTATGCGGATGCGGCATTTCCGCAGTTCTGGTTCGTGCAACAGTTTCCGCTGATCCGGATGCTGGACTTCCTCCTCGGGATCGTCATCGCCCGGCTCGTCATGCAGGGCCTGTGGTTCCGGCTGAGCCTGCCCGCCGCCGCACTTGTCACGCTGGCCTTCTACGGCGTCTCCGAGGTCGTGCCGCTGCTCTACTCGGTCGTCGCGGCGATGGTCGTCCCGCTCGCGCTGCTGGTGGCCGCCGCAGCCCGGGCCGACGTCGAGGGGCACCGCTCACCACTGCGCGGGCCGGTCGCCGGCTGGCTGGGCGACACGTCCTTCGCCTTCTATCTCATCCACATCCTGGTGCTGTACGGCGCCGGCAACATGTCCGCGAACGGCTTCGGTGTCGCCGCTGCGCTGGCCGTCATGGTCGGCGCGTACCTGGTGACGCTCGGCCTCGCGTCGCTGTTGCACGTCAGCGTGGAACGGCCGATGATGCGCCGGTTCGCCAGGTCCCGCAGGCGTGCCGCCGATCCCCGGCCCGCCGCGGTGACTGGCGCTCCACCAGCCGTCGAGGCGGTGCCCGCCGCGAAGGGCGAAGGGTCGCGGGTCACGTAGCGACCGACCCTCACCGGAGCCGGACGCGCCCTGGCTGACCCCGTCGGATCAGCCAGGGCGCCGGTTCACCGGACGGTCAGCGTGGCCCGGACCGCGCCGGCCGGACGCAGAGTGACCATCGGTACGAGCTCCAGCCTCTCGTCGCGCGTGTCGACGCGATAGCGGGCGAGCAACGCGCTCAGCAGTACGGTCATCTCCAGCAGCGCGAAGTGTTCCCCGATGCAGCTACGCGGCCCGCCACCGAAGGGGAAATACGCATAGCGCGGCCGCTCCTGCCGGCCGAGGAACCGGTCGGGCTCGAAGCGCTCGGGGTCGGGCCAGAACTCCGGGTGCCGGTGCGTGACCCAGGGAGCGAGTACCACCTTGGTGTTGGCGGGAATCCGGTGACCGGAGACGACGACGTCCGTCTCGGACATCCGCTCCATGCTGTACACGGGCGGGTACAGCCGCATGCCTTCCAGGACCGCGGCCCGCACCAGTTCCCCGTCGCCCGTGGCGGCCTCGGCCGCGACCCGCTCCTGCACGTCGGGATGGCGGCCCAGCAGGTGCATGGTGAAGGCCAGCCCGGCCGAGGTCGTCTCGTGGCCGGCGAGCAGGAACACCAGGACCTGGTCCCGGATCTCCTCGATGGACAGCGCCTGCCCGGTCTCCGGATCCTCGGCCGCGAACAACCGGCTGAGCAGATCCTCCTTACCCTCCCCGACCGCCCGGCCCTGTCGATCGGCGATGATGCGGTCGACGATTTCGTACTGACTCGCGCGTACCTGCCCGATCCGGCGTGCCCGCGGCGTCGGCCAGCTCAGCGGCAGCTTGACCACCTGCAGGGCGCGCGCCAGCGCGAGGTCGCCCAGAATCGGCATCAGCTCCTGCAGACGGGGTACGACCTCGTCGATGTCGTCGCCGAACAGCGCCCGGCCGACGACACGCATGGTGTAGCGCTGCATCACCTGGTAGAGGTCCACGACGGATCCCGTGGTGAGCGCCATGTCGTCGGCGACGCGGGCTGCCTCCTCGGTCATCAGCTCGGTGTAGCGGGCCACCCGGCGCGGCGTGAACAGCGGTTGCAGCGTCCGCCGCTGTCGCAGCCACCGGTCTCCGTCGCTGGTCAGCAGGCCCTCTCCGATGAACTCGCGGAGGATCTCGTACGCGCTCGCGCGGCGGCTGAACACCTGCGGCGTGGTGAGGACCTGGTGGATGCCGTCGGGGTGGTGCACGTTCACCACGTCCATGCTGACGGCGCGCGGTCCCTGGGGCAGTCCGACGTGGTACGCCACCACGTCGCCATACGTGTGGAAGCCGTCCAGAATCGTGCCCAGCAGGTCGCGGCGCAGCGCCGGCAGCATGCCGAGGAGCGGATGCCCGGCCGGACCCGGCACGACGGCGGCCTTTGACAATTGCGTCGTCACGATGATCCCCCGTTCGATCGATCGACGTACGTCGACCATGTTTCCACGTGCCGCGCCGAGACGTCGACCGACCGGGTGCGCAACGCGACGCGGCCGGGCGCGGACGCCGGGGACGGCGCACACACCCGGCCGCGATCAGGCCGGCCACTACTCACCAGGAGCGGTACGAGGCCCAGTCGAAGTCCGCGTATCCGCCTTCGGCGCCCAGGTCCTGTACCCACAGGCCGACGAACGCGCCGGTGAAGCCCCAGCCCTCCGGCTCACCGTCCACGAGCGTCGCCGCGTACTCGTCGGACAGGATGGTGGCGTCCAGTTCCGCCGGCAGCCCGATCCAGTGCGCCGCGCCGGCTGGTTGATAGGAGAACGTGACACGGGGACCGTCGAAGGTGACCCGCAGCGTGATCTCCCCCGCTTCCGGCAGTTCGACGCGGCACGCGTCGTGCATGGCCCGCCGGCCGTTGTCGGACGACATCACCTCGAGTACCGGCCGCCCGTCGTCGTCGGCGGTCACGTAGGCGAAGTGCCAGTTGCGGGTGTTGTAGTAGGCGGTGACGCCGGCGAGCTGGCGGTAGTTGGCCGGCTCGAAGCGCATGTGCGCGGTCAGCTCGCACTGCTGCGCGGTCACACGGCGCGCGACCAGGCTCGGACGCTGGCGGCCGACCGGCGACTGCCCGCCCTGGATCCGCAGGTACGACGGACGCGACGTGAGGTCCACCCAGTCCGCAGTGGCGGGGCGGCGCAGCGTCGACCACTCCGGGCCGAGCACCGGCCCGGTGAAGTCGTCCCGGTCCTCCGTCGGATCCTCTGCCGGCTCGGCTTCGCCCGGCACCGGCACCGTCACCGCCGGTACCCCGCCCTCGATGCGCGGCCACTCCCCCTCCGGCCACTGCACGGCCTGGATCGCGGTCTCCCGGCCGAGCACGCACCGGCCGAGTGGGGTGTACGGCCGGGCGGTCAGGTGCGCCAGGTACCAACGCCCGTCCGGCGTGGACACGAGACTGCCGTGGCCGGCCTTCTGCAGCTCCAGCTCGGGACGACCGTGCGAGGTGAGCATCGGGCCGGCCGGATCGACCTCGTACGGCCCGAACAGGCTACGCGAGCGGGCCACTGTCACCTGGTGCGTCCAGGACGTGCCACCCTCCGCGGTCACCAGGTAGTACCAGCCGTCCTTCTGGTACAGGTGCGGCCCTTCGGTGACGCCGACCGTGGTGCCGTGGAAGATGACCCGTTCGGCGCCGACGAGGCGACGGGCCTCACGGTCGTACTGCTGGATCTGAATGCCGGCGAACCGGTCGCGGCCGGGCCGCCAGTCCGCGGTCATCGACAGCATCCAGGTCGTGCCGTCCTCGTCGTGGAACAACGCCGCGTCGAACCCGCGCCCGTGCAGCACCACCGGATCCGACCAGGGCCCGGCCAGGTCGGACGCGGTCACCAGGTAGTTCTGGGGATCCCAGTACCCGCTGGCGAAGCTGGCGACGTCGGCGTAGAGGAGATGGAACTCGCCATCCACATAGGACAGATCGGGCGCCCAGACGCCACAGGAGTCACCCGCTCCGGTGAGGTCGAGAAGACGCCGCTCGGTGAGGACGCCGCCGAGCGGGCGCCAGTGCACCAGGTCGGTCGAGTGGTGCAGGCGGACACCCGGGTACCACTCGAAGGTCGACGTCGCGATGTAGTAATCGGTGCCGACGCGCAAGATCGACGGGTCGGGGTTGAAGCCGGGAAGAACCGGATTTCGGATCTGACGGCCGCGCACCTCGCCGCCGTGGGGCCCGGCTGTTTCGGGGCTCTTTGTTGCGGTCGTCATGTCGCTTCTCCGTAGCGGTAGCTTGTCGAAAGTTTCGGCGAACTTCGATCGCCCGACCGGCACAGACTATCCGTTGAAGCGTTCTAGTGACAATGTCGACGACCAGTACATCTGTGTTCTGTTAGCGCTTTCTGTTTCCGGAACTTCTTCCGATAGTTCATCCCGTCACCCCCTCGGCGGCCCCGCAATGAGAGCCCGGCCCGGCCCTGCTTCCGACGGCTGGGCCGGCCCGAGAAAGCCCGGGCCGGCCCAGCCGGTGACGTGGTGGCGCCAGGCGGCGCGCGGTCAGACGCTGATCCGGCCGGCGCCGGCGCCCGCCGTCACGACGGACTTCACGTCGCAGGCGGCGTCCATCGTGTACGGGTACGGGATGCCGGCGACGCTGCCGCCGGCCTGCCCGGCCCCCGAGTTGACGAAGCAGTTGTTGCGTGCGACCAGGGATCCGGGGCCGGAGGAGCCCTCGCCCCGGTGGTAGGGGTCGGCGGTGTTCTCGAAGTAGTTGCCCTCCACGAGCACCCCGGCGTTCATCGTCGACGCCACGCCGTAGCCGCCGACGTTGCTGTAGAGGTTGTTGTAGACGTGGACCGGGTTGCCGAAGCGCACCCGCGGGTGGCGCTGGTTGGAGCCGTCGAACCAGTTGTGGTGGTAGGTGACCCGCAGGTGCCCGACGTCCTGGCTGCCGTTGTCGTCGCTGTGGCCCAGCAGCATCGACTTGTCGTGACCGTAGACGCGGTTCCAGGACACGGTGACGAAGTCGGAGCCGCGCTTGATGTCGACAGCGCCGTCGTACCCGTTGGTGAAGCTGTTGTGGTCGATCCAGATGTTGGTGGCCGACTGCTCGACGTTTATCGCGTCATCGTTCCAGTTGCGGAAGTTCAGGTTGCGGACGATGACGTTGCGGTCGCCGCTGACGGTGAATCCGCAGCCGGAGATCGTCGCGCCGGCGTTGCCGAGGATCGTCTTGTTGGAGCGGACCCGCAGCATGCCGGAGCAGGAGATCGTGCCGGAGACCCGGATCACCGCGGCGCTGGACGACCCGAGCGCGCTGGACAGGGCGGACGCGCTGGTCACCGTGGTGACGGCGGCGTTGCCGCCGCCGGTGGTGCCGCCGTTCTGGGTGGCCCAGCCGACCAGCCCGGTCTGGGGCGTGCCGGGGCTGCCAGCGCCGATCGGCACCAGTTGCCACTGCTGGTTCCACCCGTTGAGGTCGGTGTACTGGCTGATCCGGGCGCCGTCGGCGGTCGACCGCTCCCAGACCTCCAGGGCCTTGCTGGAGTGCCTGTTGATCAGACGGATGTAGCCGCTGTCCGAGTCGAGGACCTGGAACTGCTGGTTCGTGCCGTTGAGGTCGGGCCACTGCCGGTACTCGGCGCCGTCGGCGGTGTTCCATTCCCACAGGTCGACGACCTTGCCGCTGTTGCGGTTCTGCAGGCGGTAGTAGCCGCTGCCGGAGTTGACGAAGCGGAACTGCTGCCAGGCCCCGTCGTTGCGGGACCACTGCTGGATCACCGCGCCGTCGGCGGTCGAGGTGTCCCGGACGTCGAGGACCTTGCCGCTGTTGCGGTTGACCAGCACGTACCAGGCGCTGGTGTCGATGGTCGCGGCCTGCGCCGAGGGCGATGCGACGACCGCGCCGACGGTGCCGACGACGAGGGCGCCGGCGGCGGCGACCACTGACCGCCAGCGGTGCCGCCGGCGCCTTTCGGTGGTGGTGAGAGCCGTTGTCACGGGGACTCCTCCGGTGGACGGTGGTGGTGGGTGGGTGGTGCGGGGGGTGCGCCTGCGGCGCTCAACACCAGGTCAGCGTCGAGTTGACCCGCGTGACGTTGCTGATCGTGTTGTTCGCTCCGCCGCAGGGACTCTGGGTGATGTTGGTGTTGGTGACGGTGAGGTTCTGGAAGCGGATGCCCGAGGAGATCGGGAACTCGGTCCGGGAGGCGATGCGCACCTCGCCGCCGCCGGTCACCGTGCCGGACACCCCGGCGATCGTGACGTTGTAGCAGTTCTCCACGAGGATCGAGTTGTTGCCGGTGTTGGAGATCGTCACCCTGTCGATGACCGCGCCGCCGGACTCCGACACGCAGAAGACCCCCCGGCCGCCACCGGACGCGATCACGGTGCCGACCCGGATGTTCGTCGGGTACGAGCTGCCGATCCGGCCGTTGCGGTTGGCCATCCGGAACGCCGCGTAGCCGGTTCCGGTGCCGGCGCCCTGCGCGTCGACGGTGCCCACTGTGGCGTTGATCGTGTCGTTGAGCAGCAGACCGGAGTATCCGGTGTTGCGCGCAGTGACGGTGCCGATCGTCAGGCCGTCGACGCCGTACGTCTCGACGCCGTGCGCGCCGGTCCCCGACACGTACACGGTGTCGATGCGCACGTTGCGCACCTTGACCGCCCGGTCGCCACCGTGGTTGTCGATCCGCACGCCCAGGCCGCCGGACAGCCGCATGTCGATCTGGCCGAGCGTCAGGTTGTTCACGTTGCGCATGAAGATCCCGTACAGCGGAGCACCGGTGAGCGTCAGGTTCTGCACCTCGACGTCGGTGGTGCCGCGGGAGTAGACCGGCGCGTAGTCACCCGACCCCGAGCCGGTCACGTTGATCGTGCCGCAGACCGCCAGCGTCGTGTGCGACGGCAGCGACAACCGCGAGCCCGCGCTCATCGAGCCGGAGCCGCGCACCACCACCCGCTGCTTCGCGGTCCGTCCCGGCGTCAGCGAGTTCACCGCCGCCTGCATCGCGGCGAGCATGTCCGAGCCGGTGTGCACGGTCGACGATCCGTTGCGGGCCGTCCAGGTTCCACCGTTCAACACGGCCTCGGCCTGGTACGAGCCGCTGCCGCACCCGGTGGCCGGTGGCGGCGTGGTGGGTGTGCCGGTACCGATCGGGACCAGTTGCCACTGCTGGTTGGCGCCGTTGAGGTCGGTGTACTGGCTGATCCGGGCGCCGTCGGCGGTCGATCGCTCCCAGACCTCCAGGGCCTTGCTGGAGTGCCTGTTGATCAGGCGGACGTAGCCGCTGTCCGAGTCGAGGACCTGGAACTGCTGGTTCGTGCCGTTGAGGTCGGGCCACTGCCGGTACTCGGCGCCGTCGGCGGTGTTCCATTCCCACAGGTCGACGACCTTGCCGCTGTTGCGGTTGACCAGCACGTACCAGGCGCTGGTGTCGATGGTGGCGGCCTGCGCCGGCGGCGCGGCCACCACCGCCACGCCGATCGCGCCGGCCACCGCCGCCACCAGGGCCAGCACCAGGCCGGCCCGCCGGGGCCGTCGGGCGCCGGGCGGCGACGTCACTGCGGGGTTGAGCATCGTGGACCTCCAAAGGGGGTACGCCGGTTTGCGGGCGCCTACTCCAGGTGGAAGGTGGCAGTGGCCCGGTCGGCGCTGGTGTCCACCGCTTCGAGCTGGAGCAGTCCGTCGCGGTGGCGGACGTACCGGCCGCTGTAGTTCTGCGACTCCAGCGAGAGCGCCTCGGGCGCGGCCAGGCCGGGACGGCGCTGGAAGCTCGCGTCGTTGTCGAACAGGGCGGAGCCGTCGTCGCGTTCGACGTAGAGGGCGAACGCGCGGTGCCTCAGGTAGTAGCCGGGGAAGTTCGTGGACTCCAGCGACACCGATCCGCCGCCGGCGAGGCCGGGGACGATGCGGAACTGCGAGTCGGCCAGCTTCGTCACGTTCGGCTCGACGCGGGCGCGGTAGTCGTAGTGCCGGACGTAGCTCGTCGTCAGGTCGTGTGACCGCAGCCGGACCGGGGTGGCCCCGTCGGGCACGGGGATGCCGAAGTTCGGGGTGCCGTCGGCGTTCCAGTACAGCTTCTGGATCCGGGTCCGCCGGTTCGGGTCGTTGAGCGGGTCGCCGCTGATGTCCCGGTAGTTGCGGTCGTGGTAGACCAGGATGTCGCTCTGCCCGTCCTCGGAGACGGTGAAGGAGTTGTGTCCGGGGCCGTACTGGCCGGTGGCGGCGCTGCTGGCGAACACCGGGGTCGGGCTCTTGCTCCAGGCGGCGGCGTCGAGCAGGTTCGCGCCGGCGGACGCGGTCAGCATGCCGAGGCAGTAGTTGGCGTCGGTGGCGCTCGCCGAGTAGGTGAGGAACACCCGGCCGTTGCGCTGGATCACCGTCGGGCCCTCGGCCACCCGGTAACCCCGGGTCTCCCAGTCGTACGTCGGCACCACCAGCCGGGTCACCGTGCCGGTGATCTGCCACGGGTTGGCGCCCATCCGGGCGAGGTAGACGTTGGAGTTGGTGGAGATGCCGGGTTCCTGCTGGGCCCAGGTCAGGTACCGCACCCCGTTCACGACGAACGTGGAGGCGTCCAGGCTGA
This sequence comes from Micromonospora sp. D75, assembly GCF_018070405.1. Classification (NCBI taxonomy): domain Bacteria; kingdom Bacillati; phylum Actinomycetota; class Actinomycetes; order Micromonosporales; family Micromonosporaceae; genus Micromonospora; species Micromonospora sp. D75. The sequence continues at coordinate 6,858 of NZ_JAGPXV010000037.1, read as the reverse complement.
ACGTGTCCCACGGCGTGGTGATCCGGCCGCGTTCGGTCCACGAGCCGGACAGCGGGTTCGCGCTCGCGTTCTCCAGCACGTACATCCGGATCCGCCAGACGTCGTCGGTGCGTCCGGCGGCGAAGTAGACGTACCACTTGCCGTCTATGAAGTGGATCTCCGGCGCCCAGATGTGGGCGCCCATCTCTCCGCTGGTGTGCCGGCGCCAGATCGTCGTCTCCGCGGCGCCGGCCAGTCCCTGGAGGGTGGTGGCCCGCCGGAGCACGATCCGGTCGTACTCCGGCACCGTCGCGGTCATGTAGTAGTAGCCGTCGGTGTGCTTGACGATGTGCGGATCGGCACGCTGGTTGACCAGCGGGTTGGTGTGGTTCACCGCCGGTGCGGCCTGCGCGGGTCCGGCCACCGGCAGGCCGGCGGTCACGGCGATCGCCGCGAGCGCCGCGAGCGCCGCGGCCAGCATCGGCCGCAGGCGACGGCGTGCGGGCGCCGCGCCGGCCCGGTGGGCCGTGCGGAGCAGGTGTCGAAGCGGCATGTGCCCTCCCAGGTGGGCCAGGTATCGGGGGTGGTCCCGGGTCAGTAGACGTAGGGCCAGGCGTCGGCGTCGTAGCCGATGCGGTTGACGCCGAGCAGCGACGCGCCGTTGTCGGCGTAGTAGTGGTAGAAGAGGACGTCGCCGTCGGTGTCGGCGAGGACCGCCTGGTGGCCGGGCCCGTGCACGCTGCCGTGCGAGGCGAGGATCTGGGTGCCGCCCCCGGCGAGCATGTCCCGGCCGGCGCGGTCCAGGAACGGCCCGGTCGGGCTCGCCGAACGGCCGACCATGATCCGGTACGTGCTGGCGGCGCCCTGGCAGCATCTGTCGAACGAGACGTACAGGTAGTACCAGGCGCCGCGCTTGACCAGGACCGGCGCCTCGATGCCGGGGCCGTAGTTTGCGAGACCGTACATGGCGGTGCCGAGCCGGCGTCCGGTGGCCGGGTCGATCGGGATCATCTTGATGCCGGACCAGAACGAGCCGAAGGTGAGCCACCAGCGGTCCTGGTCGTCGACGGTGAGGTTCGGGTCGATGGCGTTGAAGTCGTCGGTGGTCCGCGACTCGACGACCAGCCCCTCGTTGGTCCAGCTCCCGGAGGCTCCGGTGGCGCTGGTGGCCAGGAAGATCGCCGAACGGTTGGAGCCGAAGGTCGACGCCGAGTAGTACAGGTGATAGCGCCCGTTGCGGTACGACAGGTCGGGCGCCCAGAGGTTGCGCGCGCCACCCGTGTACGTGGTGGTCCACGGCGCGCCACCGGGGAAGACGGTGCCCGCGTTGCGGAAGGCCACCCGGTCGGTGGAGGTCTTCAACGCGATGTCGTCACCGGTGTGCGCGACGAGGTAGGTGCCGTCGGGTCGTCTGACCACCGTCGGGTCGTGCACGCCGATGTCGCCGGTGACCCGGCCGGGCTGCGGATACGCCGGCGCCGGAGTGGTGGGTGCCGGGGTGGTCGGCGTCCCGCCGCCCAGGCGGATCAGCTGCCACTGCTGGTTGCCGCCGTCCAGGTCGGAGTAGCCGGCCAGCCGGCCGCCGTCGGCGGTCGACCAGCCCCACACGTCGATCACCTTGTTCCACTGGCGGTTCACGAACCGCACGAACCCGCCCGCGGAGTCCTGCAACCGGAACTGCTGCGTGGCCGACGACCTGTCGGTGGACTGCACCAGCTGGGTGCCGTCGCTGCCGCTCGGCAGTTCCAGCACCTTCCCGCTGTGCCGCGACCGCACCCTGTAGAAGCCGCCACCGGCGTCCACGAACTGCCACTGCTGCACCGCGAGGTCGTTGCGCGTCCACTGGTTCACCGGCGCGTTCTCCGCCGTCGACCAGTCGTACAGGTCCATCGCCTTGCCGCTGTGCCGGTTCACGAACACGTACGACGCGGTCGTGTCCACCGTCGCCGCCGACGCGGGCGGCACCCCGGCCAGCGCCCCCGCGCCGAGTGCCAGGGTCGCCGAGACCACCACCGCAACCGTCCGCGTCGTCTGAGCGGTCCGTGCCACCGAAACCTCCCGCGCTTGGTCGCTTCCGCTCCCGAGATCACGAGACGGGGCGAGCGATCATGGCAGCGGCGTTACGTCCGGGTTACCAGTCATGTTTTCGATAACATAGACGGCTGTCAAGGTAATCGAGGGGTCGAAGCTTCCCGAAGGCTTTTCTGTGGCCGGATGGCGACACATGCCGGGACACTGCCTCGGCATTGGTTAGCGTTAACAGACCTGGCGGATCGGCCCGGGTGGCACCGGGTCTCCGGCGGTCACCGAGGCTCGGCCGGGCCCCTGTCGCTCGCGTCCACCATGGTGACGGGGGTGCCCAGCTCCACCGTGCGGGACACGGTGCAGAGCCGGTCGTGTGACTGCCGCAGAGATCGGGGCAGCGCCTCGCGGGCCCGGTCACCGTCCGCGCCGGCCGGAAACGCCACCGCGAAGGTGACGGTGAGGTTCTCCATCCGGTTGCCGGTCTCCGGGTCGCGGATCTTGTCACCGCTCACCGTGACGGCGAACCGGGTCGGTTCGGCGCGCCGGCTGGTCACCAGGTCGACGTCGACGGCGGTGCAGCCGCCGAGCGCCGCCAGCAGCAGTTCCACGGGCGTGAAGGTCGCGTCCTCCCCCGTACCCATCGACAGCTCGCCGCCACGGGCGTTGCGCACGACGTACCTGCCCACGCTGGTGCGCTCGATCTCCACCGACCGGAGCGTGTCCTCACTCATGCGACGAACCTACCGAAAGCGCTCCGCGAACGTGCGGTAGACCGGTGTGCCCGGCAGCCCGTCGCGCACGGCGAACACCACCAGGTCGAACCGGTCGACCACCCGGAGCGCGTCGGCGAACGCGCCGGCCACCACGGCCGGGTCGTTGCGGAACACCCCGCACCCCCACGCGCCCAGCACCACTGTCCGATGCCCGTGCGCGGCCGCCACCTCCAGCACCCGCCGGGCCCGCCGGCCCAGCACCGCCGGCACGTCCGCCGCGCGCTCCGGCTGGTTGCGCACGATCGCGCCCAGGTTCGGCGCCGCCGCGGTCAGGAAGGACGTCGTGTACGGCCGGTCGAGCAGGTTCCCCTTGTCGTCACGGAACACCGGCACGCCCGGGGAGTAGACGACGCGGTCGCTGTAGCGCAGATCCCGTTGCCCCCGGTGGAAGGCATAGAAGTCCGGGGCGGCGAGCAGACAGGGATACAGCGCCGACGAGCGGGCGATGCTCTCCTCCTGCGCCTTCGCCCCGCCCAGGAACCCGCCACCCGGGTTCTTCGCCGACGCGAACACCAGACACGCCGCGCCGGGTCCGAGCCGGCGGGCCGCCTGCAACGTCGACTCGTACGTCACCTCGACGGTGTCGGCGCCGGGCTTCGCGCCGTCCAGGTGGAGGACCTCGTCCGGCAGGTGCTCACGGGTGCCGTCGACCGCGGCGCTGACCGCTGCCTCGATCGCGATGTCCTCGCCGGCGCTGTTGCGGTAGCGCCCCGACTCGGCGATCGCGACCGTCTGCCGGGCGATCTCGCGGAGACGGCTGCTCATCCGGAACGCCCGTCGATGTCGTGCATGATCGGCAATCTAGGCAGCCCTCACCGCGACGGGCAACCGATTAGTGACCTCCGCTCCGGCCACGTCGCCTGGTGCGACCGGGCGACGAGGGGGCCACCACGATGGACCGCGCCTTGCTAATGTCCGCCCAACCATTGATTGGCGTCATTCATACGGGGGTAGGCATGGCCAACCATGGGCACGACAGGCATTTCAGCAGATTCTTACGAGCTACGGCGCTCGCCGTCTCGCTCATCCTCCCCGTCGGCCTGGTGAGCCAGCCGGCTGCCGAGGCGACTCCGGCCGAGCAACTTCCCGCGTGCGCGGACCCGTCGGTGCCGGAGGACGTCAACCACGCCTCCATCCGGCTCGAAGGGCCGACGACCGGGACCGAGGTCGCGGTTGACGAGCACGGGAAGATCGCTCTCAGCGGCTTCCTGCACAAGAACGCCACCATGGTCGACGTCTCGGTCGGCCGGCTGACCACCACCGACATCACCCTCGGGCCGCCGCCGGCCGGTGTGTCGGACTGGTCGGCGTCGTGGACCGCCAGTCTTCGCCCGGCGGAACTGGGCGAGAACGAGGTGTGCGCCCGCGCCGAACGCGAACCCGGACGCTACGCCCGGATCCTGCGGTCCGTCACCGTGGTGGACCTGCTCCCGCCGAGCGCCGTCCCGGACCTGACCGTCGGCGCGATCACGGCGACCACGGCCAAGGCGACCTGGGGCGAGGCCACGGACAACTACGGCCTTGCCGGGTACGAGATCACCGTCGACGGCGGAACCCCGCACCGGACCACCATCGGCACCCGGTCGTACTCCATCACCGGGCTGTCGCCGTCCACCAACCACACGGTTTCCGTGGTCGCCGTCGACCTGGCCGGCAACAAGTCCGCGACCCGCGCCACGGCGTCCTTCACGACGGCCGCCGCCCCGCCGCCACCGGATCCCGACGCCGACCTGGTCCTCGACCCGGAGCAGGGTGCCGCCACGGCAACATGGCATCCCGACCCCGCAACCGAGACCAGCTACCGCGCCTACCTCGACGGCCAGTTGTACGACGAGTTCTCGCTGACCCACTTCTGCCAGGACGCCGACGGCAATCCGGCGAACCCGTGCACGGCGGGGAACAGCATCGTCCTTCCGATCGGCCCCCTGGAGGAGTACACGCCGTACACGTTCCGGGTCGAGGCGCTACGCGCCGACCGCACGGTGGCCCGTGAGCTCTCCGCCGACTTCACCACCATGATCAATACGGACGAGGTGTCTCCCGCCGCCACCCAGCAGGCGGCAAGCGAAGGCTCTCAGTGCGCCGGGAGCGGCGGAGACTTCTACCTCGCTGCGGACTCGCGTACCAGTGTCACGGTGCCGGCCGGCAGCACGGAGCTGTTCCCGGGCTGCTACACCGTCTCGAACGACAGCTGCCTGGACGCCTTCCTACCGCCGTCCGGGGAGAAGCTCGTCAACTGCGCGGACAGCCTCACCCAGCTTCTCTTCTCGGCGGCACCGCCCGGCCGTGGTCCGGTGATCTCCTCGGTGGACCCGGTCCCCGGTCGCGTCTCGACGCTGTTCGATCCGGGCAATGCGACGATGCCGATCACCTGGTGCGCCCAGAACACCACCACGTGCACGCTCGTGCTGGCGCCTGCCGCGCAGGCCGTCCGGCTCGTCGCAGTCGCGCCCGCTGCCGCCGTCGGCACCTCCTGGGTCGTCGTCGCTCTCTCGGGAATCGGCATCGGACTCGCGCTCTGGGCGCTGCTCGAGATCCTCTTCCCCGGTCAGATCGGCATCCACGGCATCCTCGAGTACCCGATCCGCCACGACACCGACTTCGACACGTTCGAGAACTGGGGCGCGGACGAGGGCGAGTGGTACAACAGCTTGAAGATCTACGCGGAGGTGATCAAGACGACGAAGCTGGTGGCCGACCGGGACGGCATTCCCTTCGCTTGGACCAACGCCGAGGACGGCCGGCTCAAGCGGATCATCGATGCGGCGTGCACCGCCCAGCGTGGCACCCAGGGTACGGCCGGCTGCGACAACGGCTTCGCCGTCTACGTCCCAGGTGGCGTGTCCTACGACCTCCGGCCCATGAAGGAGACCGGGACCCACATCGTGACGGCGATGGGTGACGGTGGATATCCGCAGCCACCGACGCGGGCCCAGTGGTTCTACCCGGCTCGCAGCCAGGGCGGTCGGGCCGCCATCGACGCCGGCTATCCACGCCGGTGGTTCAACACCCATTTCACGCCGAACGAGTGCACCGGGCGCGCGCCGGGAACCGTGTGCGACGAGTTCCCGTTCTGGGTGACCAACCAGGCGGTGAACCTGTCGGGCGAGCGCGCTTCCCTGAAGCCGGTTCCACCGTCGGAGTCGAGCCCGCAGGGCACCGAGATGTCGGCGTTCTTCCGCAAGTGCGAGGTCGCCGACGGAGAGCGGTTCATCGTGCTGCCGGTGAAGCCGTGGGTCGCGGCGAACGGGCCGAGCTTCGGGTTCCGGGTCAGTGAGGGCGGGGCCAGCATGTGCATGAGCCCCAAGCCGGCGGCGGCTCCCTGATGCTCGACGACATGCGCGTACTGCGTGACGCCGTCGCGGAGTACCGTGCGGCGGCGACCGCGGCCGGCCTCGACTGGCCCGAGCACGCCGAGGCGCCCGCCGGGCAGCCGCCCGGCTCGGTCTACCGCATCTTCGGCGTGGACCACGTCGCGGAGCAGCTGACCTGGTTCCAGTCACAGAACTGGCCGCCCCGGCGGCTGCTTCCCAACGGCGGCTGGATCATGCCGTGGCCGGCCGACGGGGGCGAGGAACTCGACACCCTGGCCATCTCGATCGGCACGCCGTTCCCGTGGCGGCACCAGGTGCGCTTGTTCAACTTCGAGCATCTGGTCTACACGTTCGTGCTCGCCGGCGAGTACGAGGGCGAGATCTGGCGTTACGAGTTCACCCCCGACGTCTGGGGTTCGGCTCGTGCCGCCACCAGCCTCGCCGCGCTCTTCACCGGCTGGACGAAGGGGATCGCCGCCGGCGCGGTCGTCCACGATGACCTCAACGGCTGGCTCCAGGTCAGGGAAGACGGGCAGGACGAGGTAGCCGTGCTCCGGGAACGGGTTCCCGACGTCGATTTCCTGACCTTTCCGGTGTATGTGGCAGACGAGTCACTGCTGCGGGCGCGGCAGCGCGAATGCGGGGTCGACATGGACTGCATCGAGCGGGGATTCGACTGCTACGAGGAACTGTCCGACACGGTGCGGGCCACTCGGAGGTCGCTCGGCATCTGACCCGGATCCGGCCGCGGGTCACCCGGCGCGTCC
>NZ_JAGPXV010000369.1:0-5871 GCF_018070405.1 Micromonospora sp. D75 | reverse complement strand
GATCTCCTCCTCCCGGTCCTGCGGGGTCACCACGAGCACCGGTCGGTCGGGTGCGACGACGCTGCCGGCGGTCTCGGCGAACCTGCCGTCGGCCGGGACGTTGAGCGCGCCGCGCAGGTGCCCGGCGGCGTACTCCTGCGGGTCGCGGGCGTCGACCACGACGGCGCCGTCGGCCCGGGCGGCCAGGAACTCGGCCGGGGGGAGCGGGCGGGCCGGCCGGGCGTGGTCGAACAGCTCCCGCGCCTTGCGGTTGAGCACCGCGTCGAAGGCGAAGTAGCCGGGCGCGGCGGGCTGACCGCCGGTGACCAGGGCGAGGAAGCGCTCCTGGCTCATCGGGGCGCAGGCGTAGTTGGTGCGGCGTTGCTCGCCGATGGTGGACTGCCGTTCGGTGGACAGGTTCTTGCCGCAGGCCGAGCCGGCGCCGTGGGCGGGGAAGACGCGCACCTCGTCGGGTAGGCCCATCAGCTTGTGCTGCACGCTGTGGTAGAGCATGCGGCCGAGTTCCTCGGCGGTCACGCCGAACGAGGCGAGCAGGTCGGGGCGGCCCACGTCGCCGATGAACAGCGCGTCGCCGGTCAGCACGCCGTACGGGACCGCGTCGTCGGCGTGTTCGTAGACCAGGATGCTGATCGACTCCGGTGTGTGGCCCGGGGTCTCCATGATTTCCAGGGTCACGTCGCCGAGGCTGATCCGTTCGCCGTCGGTGAGCTTGCGGCTCGGGTACTCGGTCTCGGCCCGGCTCCCGTAGCCGATCCACGCGCCGGTCGCGGCGGCCACCTCGAGGTGCCCGGCGAGGAAGTCGGCGTGGAAGTGGGTGTTGACGACGCCCTCGATCGTCAGGCCGTGCGCCTTGGCGTCGGTGAGGTACTCGTCGATGTCCCGGCGCGGGTCGACGAGCACGGCCCGGCCGGTGCGGTCGTCCGCGATCAGGTACGAGGCCTGGGACAGACAGTCGAGGTAGTACTGGGTGAACAACATGAGCCGCACTCCTTCGCGCAGTGATGTCGGGCGATACGGCAACTGTAGCGCATACCCCGGGGGGTATATTCCGAGGCGGCTGTCGCCCGGAAGTATTTGCCGGAACGGCAAGGTTCCTTGCTGGCCGGTGGACCCCGGCGCACGATGGCGAGGGCCCGGGCGGGCAGACGCCCGGCGGCGAGGAGGCGGACATGACGGGGCACCACCACGAGCACCCGGCGGCGGACACCGACCCGGCCCGGTTCTGGGACGAGCGGTACGGCCAGCGGGACCGGATCTGGAGCGGCCGGGTGAACCCGGTCCTGGCCGAGGTGGCCGCCGCGCTGCCCCCGGGCACCGTGCTCGACCTGGGCTCCGGTGAGGGCGGCGACGCGGTGTGGCTGGCGTCGAGGGGATGGCGGGTCACCGCCGTGGACATCTCGTCGGTCGCGCTGGACCGCCTCGCCGTGGAGGCCGAACGGGCCGGCGTGGCAGACCGGATCACCACCGTCCGGCACGACCTCACCCAGGGCTTCCCGCCCGGCCGGTACGACCTGGTGTCCGCGCAGTTCTTCCAGTCGCCGCTGGTCCTGCCCCGGGAGACGGTGCTGCCCCCGGCGGCCGAGGCGGTCGCGCCCGGCGGCCGGCTGCTCGTCGTCGAGCACGGCGCGCCGCCGCCCTGGGCCGGGCCCGACACCGGCCACCACCGGTTCGCCGAACCGGAGGAGATTCTGGCCGCGATGAGCCTCGACCCGGACGGCTGGGACACCGAGCGGCTGGGCGCGGCGCGCCGTACCGCCACCGGCCCGGACGGGCAGACCGGCGAGTTGATCGACCACGTGGTGCTGGTGCGGCGCCACTGACCGGACGCGCGGGATGGGAGCACCGTCGGCCACCTTGTTGCACTATGTTGGCAACAGCAAAGATGCAGCAACAAAGTGGAGGATCGATGGCGCTCTACACCCTGCCCGACATGCCCTACGACTACGGCGCCCTGGAGCCCGCCATGTCCGGCGAGATCCTGGAACTGCACCACAGCAAGCACCACGCGGCGTACGTCAAGGGCGCCAACGACGGGCTGGAGCAGCTCGCGGAGGCGCGTGCGAAGGGCGACTTCGGCCGGCTGGTCGGGCTGGAGAAGACGTTCGCGTTCAACCTGTCCGGGCACGTGCTGCACACCATCTTCTGGGGGAACCTGTCGCCGGACGGCGGTGACCGCCCGGACGGCGAGCTGGCCGCGGCGATCGACGAGCACTTCGGCTCGTTCGACGCGTTCGCCGGCCAGCTGTCGGCGGCAACGAAGAGCGTGCAGGGCTCCGGGTGGGGCGTACTCGCCTGGGAGCCGCTGGGACAGCGACTGATCGTCGAGCAGGTCTACGACCACCACGGCAACGTCGGCCAGGGCACCACGCCGCTGCTGGTCTTCGACGCCTGGGAGCACGCCTACTACCTGCAGTACCGCAACGTGCGTCCGGACTACGTGGACCGGCTGTGGAACCTGGTGAACTGGTCGGACGTGATCGCACGCTTCGACGCCGCCCGCGCCGCGACGCCGAAGATCTGATCCGGTGAGCGGGCCCACCCCCGAGGCGGCGGAACTGGTGCAGCGCGCCGCCGGGGTGATCGCGGCCAAGCACCGGGGTGACCTCGCCGGTGCCGAGGATCTGCTCGCCGCGTTCCCCGGCGAGCAGGCCCGGACCCTCGGCTTCTACCTGCTCGCCGACCTGGCTCTCGGCCTGGTGCGGGCGAGCAGTGGGCAGAGCATGGACGACCTCGTCCGGGAGTTGTCCCTGCTGATCGCGGCCACCGCCGGCCGCCCGCCCGCCCCGAGCTGATCCCGGTGCCCGTGGGTCCCCCGCCCACGGGCCCCGACCCGGCCGCCCGCGCGGGCGGCCGGGTCAGCACCAGCACCAGCAGCCCGGCCGCGCACAGCGCGGTGCTCATGCCGTACGCCCACCGGTAGCCGACCTGCGCGGAGAGCCCGAGCAGCGGCCCGGCGAGCATCGCGCCGATCGGAAACGTGTTGGTGAACAGCGTGGTGGCCCGGCCCGGCTCGCCCGGCAGCAGATCCTGCACGTAGGCGATCCCGACGCCGGACACCGCGGCGATGAACAGCGCGTTCACCGGCTGCGCGAACAGCAGGAACGGCACGCTCGGCGCCAGCGCGGCGGCCGCGTAGTAGGCGACCCCGCAGCCGCCGCCGACCAGGATCAGCGGCCGCAGCCGGACCCGCGCGGTCAGCGCGCCCAGCCCGAGGATCAGCGGGATCTCCAGCGCCGCGCACAGGCCCAGCACCAGCCCGGCGCGGGAGGGGACGTCGTGCAGTACGGTGTCGAGGAACAGCGGCATCGCCTGCACACCGACCGTCAGCGGGCACTGGAGCAGCACGAACGTGAGCGCCGTCAGCGCCAGCCGCAGCCGGGACGCGCCGCGCGGGCCGGGCGTGGCGCCGTCCGGATCGGCCGCGACCGGCCGCGCCGGCAGCGGCAGCTCCTCCAGCCGGAACGCGGCCACCAGCGCGGCCAGCGCGTACATGACGGCGGCCATGCCGTAGACCAGGCGGAAGCCGCCGACGTCGAGCAGCACCGCGGCCAGCGCCGGCCCGGCCACCCAGGCGACCGAGAACACGGTACGCATGAGGCTGACGCCGAACGCGGCCCGCGCCGGATCGTCCCTGTCGAACAGCGCCCGGGTGTACGCGAACGACTGCGGGAACAGCGAGTTCGCCAGCGCGGTGGCGGTCGCGGTCAGCCCCAGCAGGATCCAGTAGTCCCGGACGTACGCGGTCAGGCCCGCGCCCAGCACGCCGGCCAGCGCGGCGCCGACCAGCAGCGCGCGCCGGATCGGCAGGCGGTCCGACAGCCGGCCGATCAGCGCGGAGGCGACCACCCCGGACAGCGGCGCGACGACCAGGAACACGGTCACCCGTAGCGGACTGGCGTGGACCTCCCGGTCGAGGAACAGCGACAGGAACGGCAGCACCACGGCGGTGGACAGACCGACGGTCAGGAAGACCACACCCAGCGGGAGCAGCCGGAATCGGCCGGCGCGCACCGCCGGCCTCGTGTCCACAGCCATGCGGCGGACTGTACGCCGCGGCGGCGCGGCGGCCGACCGGGGTTCCGCGGCCCGGACGGTCCCGGCGCTCAGCCGGCCGGGCGGGGCGGTACGCCGGCCCGGTCGCAGGCCTCCCGGTACATGCGCACCACCTCCCGGCGGATCTGCGCCCGTTCGGTGAGCCGGTGGGCGAACGGGACGCGCACCGGAACCTCCGTGCCGCCGACGGTGACGGCGAAGTCGATGCCGTCGGCGTCCAGGCCGGTGGTGCGGGCCGCGGTGGCGTCCGGCCGGCCGCCGAGCGTACGGCAGATCAGCAGCGCGTCCCCGGCGTGGTCGTCGTTCATGTGCCGGCTGACGGCGGCGACCACCTCCGGCGGGAAACCGGCGCTCACGCGGCGCCCTCCCGGCTGCCCGCCGCCACCAGGCGACCCAGGTCGGTGAAGACCGCGATGTTGTGCTCGTACGCCACCAGCACCTCGTCGCGCAGCGCCGCCCGGCCGGTCTCGTCCAGCGCGAGCGCGTCCAGCCTCGCCCGGTAGGCGTCCTTGTACGACTTCGGATCGGTGATCCGCGGGAAGCGGTAGAACGACGCCCCGGCCTCGCCGGTCACCCCGTAGTACCGGGCCACGCAGCGCCCGATGTGCCGCCCGCCGGACAGGTCGCCGAGATAGCGGATGTAGTGGTGCGCGATGAACCGCTCGGGCGATCCGGCGCAGGCCGAGGTGATCCGCGCGGCGTACGCGACAGCGGCCGGGACCGGCTCCATCACCTCGCGCCAGCGCGGGCCGAGCAGGAACCGCAGGTCGGCGGCGAGCGCGGGCAGCCGGGTCAGCGCGTCGTCGACGAACGGGCCGGCCAGCGGGTCCTCGCGCATCGTCTCCGCGACGCCCTCCAGCGCCGCGTAGATGCCGTGGTGCGCGACGACGAGCGCGGTGTAGCCGGCCACGTCGAGCTCACCGGCGGTGAGCGCGGAGACGTACCGCTGGGACTCGGCGCTCTGGTGCGCGTCGCGGGTCTCGGCGCGCAGCCGGGCCGCGAACGTCTGTGTATCCATCTGCTATCTCTCCTCGTCGGCTGACGGTCTTGCGGGCCGGCCGCGTCGGGGCACGATCAGCGGCAGCCCGTCACGCGGGTGGGGGACGACGTCGATGTCGTACCGGTAGACCCCGCTGAGCAGCGGGGCGGTCAGCACGTCGCGCGGCGCCCCGGCGGCGCGGACGCGTCCGTCGCCGAGCAGGGTCACGGTGTCCGCGTACGCCCCGGTCAGCGTCAGGTCGTGCAGCACCACGACCACGGCGTCCCCGGCGCGGGCCCGCTCCCGGGCGATGTGCATGACCAGTTCCTGGTGCCGCAGGTCGAGCGCGGCGGTCGGCTCGTCGAGCAGCAGCGTGGTGGCCCGCTGCGCCAGGACCCGGGCCAGCGCGGCGCGGGCCTGCTCGCCGCCGGACAGCGCGGGGTACGGCCGGGCCGCGAAGCGGGCGACGTCGCAGCGGTCGAGCACGTCGGCGACGACGGCGTCGTCCTGGTCCCGCTCCGGCCGCCCGGCCCACGGCGCCCGGCCCATCCGCACCACCTCCCCGACCGTGAACGGGAAGCTGAGCGTGTTGCGCTGGGCGAGGACGGCCCGGCGCCAGGCCAGCTCAACCGGGCTCCACGACTCGCGGGGCAGACCGTCGACCTCGATCCGGCCGGCGGCGGCCGGCACGTCACCGCTGATCGCGCCGAGCAGCGTCGACTTCCCGGCGCCGTTCGGCCCGACCAGGGCGTGCACCTCGCCGGCGCGTACCTGAAGGTCGATCCCGTCGAGCACGGTCCGGCCGGCGCGTTCGACGCGCAGCCCGGCCACCCGGATCC
>NZ_JAGPXV010000368.1:0-5889 GCF_018070405.1 Micromonospora sp. D75 | reverse complement strand
GGGCCGACGTGCCGGTCTCCGAGGTGACCGACGACGCGCTGGCCGCGCGGGCCGAGACGGTCGCGCCGCAGGGACTGGTGGCGGTGTGCCGGCACCTCGACGTACCCCTGGCGCAGGCCGTGGCGCGCGGACCGCGACTGGTCGCGGTGCTCGCCGGGATCCGCGACCCGGGCAACGCCGGCACCGTGCTGCGCACCGCCGACGCGGCCGGGGCGGGCGCGGTGATCTTCGCTGGCGAGGCGGTCGACCCCTACAACGGCAAATGTGTGCGGGCCTCCGCCGGCAGCCTCTTCCACGTCGACGTGGTGCGTGCCGCCGACCCGCTCGCCGCCGTCGAGGCGCTGCGGGCCGCGGGCCTGAAGATCTTCGCCACCACCGGGTACGGCGACAGCGACCTGGACGACCTCGCCGACGCCGGAAGGCTGGCCGCACCGACAGCGTGGCTGTTCGGATCGGAGGCGCACGGCCTGCCCGAGGAGCTGACCGCCGCCGCCGACGCCCGGGTCCGGGTGCCGCTGCACGGGCGCGCGGAGAGCCTGAACCTGGCTGCGGCTGCCGCTGTCTGCCTGTATTCTTCCGCCAGAGCACTGCGTGTCCCCCGGGGCACGCGAGAGACAGCAGGGGAGTCCGCCTCGTCATGAACGCGCCACGGCGTTCGTTTAGCCAGCCCGCCGGTGTCGGCGGGCGGCGGGCCTGACCCTTCCCCCTGCACGACTCCCCACCGGCGGGCTGCGGCGAAGCCGCGCGTCCGTAGACTCGCCTAGCCACCCGTGAGGGTCGGCGCCGCCGTGAGGGAGTGCCCGTTCACCATGAGCTACCGCAACGATCCGTACGACCCGAAGCAGGTCGCCCTGCTCGACCCGGACGCCCTGGCCGGAGCAGTGGCCGACGCCGAGAAGGCGTTCGCCGACGCCACCGACCCGGACGCGCTCACCGCGCTGCGCCCCGCGCACCTCGGCGACCGGTCCCCGGTGTCGCTCGCGCGCCGGGAGATCGGCGCGCTGCCGCCGGCCGCGAAGGCCGACGCCGGCAAGCGGGTCAACGAGGCCCGCCGCGCCATCGAGAGCGCGTACGCCGCCCGGCAGGAGATCCTGGAGCGCGAGCAGGCCGAGCGGGTGCTGGTCGAGGAGCGGGTCGACGTGACCCTGCCGTACGACCGCCGGCCGCGTGGCGCCCGCCACCCGCTGAGCGTGCTGATGGAGCAGATCAGTGACCTGTTCATCGGCATGGGCTACGAGGTGGCCGAGGGCCCCGAGGTCGAGCTGGAGTGGACCAACTTCGACGCGCTGAACATCCCGGCCGACCACCCGGCGCGCGGCCTGATGGACACGTTCCACATCGCACCCGAGGGCAGTGGCCTGGTGCTGCGCACCCACACGTCGCCGGTGCAGGCGCGCACCATGCTCAGCCGCAAGCCGCCCATCTACGTGGTGGTGCCCGGCCGGGTCTACCGCACCGACGAGCTGGACGCCACCCACGCGCCGGTCTTCCACCAGGTCGAGGGCCTCGTGGTGGACAAGGGCATCACCATGGCGCACCTGCGCGGCACGCTCGACCACTTCGCCCGGGCCATGTTCGGCGAGGGCGCGAAGACCCGCTGGCGGCCGCACTACTTCCCGTTCACCGAGCCGTCGGCGGAGTTCGACGTCTGGTTCCCGGAGCACCGGGACGGTCCGCAGTGGGTCGAGTGGGGCGGCTGCGGCATGGTCAACCCGCGGGTGCTGCGCGCCTGCGGCATCGACCCGGAGGTCTACTCCGGATTCGCGTTCGGCATGGGCATCGACCGGACCGTGATGGTCCGGCACGGCGTCAGCGACATGCGGGACATGGCCGAGGGCGACGTGCGGTTCACCCGCGCGTTCGGCGCCTGAGCTACGGGAACGGTGGTTTAACAGTCATGCGAGTTTCTGTCAGTTGGCTGCGCGAGTACGTCGACCTGCCGGCCGACCTGCCCACCGGCGACCTGGAGCAGGCGCTGGTCGACCTCGGCATCGAGGTCGAGTCCGTGGTGGACCTGCGCGAGTCCGTCACCGGCCCGCTGGTCGTCGGCGAGGTCCTGGGGATCGAGGAGCTGACCGGCTTCAAGAAGCCGATCCGCTTCTGCCGGGTCGACGTCGGCGCCGCGAACGGCACCGGCGAGCCGCAGGAGATCGTCTGCGGGGCGCGCAACTTCGCCCAGGGCGACAAGGTCGTGGTGATCCTCCCCGGCGGCGTGCTGCCCGGCGGGTTCGCGATCGGCGCGCGCAAGACGTACGGGCGCAACTCCCACGGCATGATCTGCTCGGCCCAGGAGCTGGGGCTGGGCGACGACCACTCGGGCATCGTCGTGCTGCCCGAGGACGTCAAGGCCCAGCCCGGCGACGACGCCCGGCCCGTCGTCGGCCTGGACGACGTCGTGGTCGAGATGGAGATCACCCCGGACCGCGGGTACGCGCTGAGCGTGCGCGGCATCGCCCGGGAGCTGTCGCACGCGCTCGGCGTGCCGTTCCGCGACCCGGCCGACGCGCCAGCGCCCGGCGCGACCGCCGAGCCCGCGTACCCGGTGGAGGTCCGTGACCCGGTCGGCTGCGACCGGTTCGCGGCGCGGATGGTGCGCGGCGTCGACCCGACCGTGGAGACGCCGGGCTGGATGCGGCAGCGGCTCACCGTGGCCGGCGTACGCAGCATCTCGCTCGCCGTCGACATCACCAACTACCTGATGCTCGAACTCGGCCAGCCGATGCACGCCTTCGACGCGGACCGGATCGCCGGGCCGCTCGTGGTGCGCCGCGCCGAGCCGGGGGAGAAGCTGACCACGCTGGACGGGGTGAGCCGCTCGCTGTCCGCTGAGGACCTGGTCATCTGCGACGACACCGGTCCGATCTCCCTGGCCGCGGTGATGGGTGGCGAGACCAGCGAGGTGCTCGCCTCCACCACGAACGTGCTGTTCGAGGCGGCGCACTGGGATCCGGCGACCGTCGGCCGTACCGCGCGGCGGCACAAGCTGTTCAGCGAGGCGGCGAAGCGGTGGGAGCGGGGCGTCGACCCGGCGCTGCCGCTGGTCGCGCTGGACAAGGCGGTCCGGCTGCTCACCGACCTCGCCGGCGGCACGGCCGGCGAGGAGGTGCTCGACATCGACCACGTCGCGCCGCGTACGCCGGTGACGCTGCCGGTGGACCTGCCGTCGCGGCGGGTCGGCGTGTCCTACTCGCCGGACCGCGTGGTGGAGCTGCTGGAGCAGGTCGGTTGCACAGTCACGCGCGGCGCGGACCGGCTCGCCGAGGACCCGGGCACGGCCGGGGTCGGCTCCGGCGCGGGTGAGGTGCTGACCGTGACGCCGCCGAGCTGGCGTCCCGACCTGACCGACCCGGCCGACCTGGTGGAGGAGGTGGTACGCCTCGACGGCTACGACCGGGTGCCATCGGTGCTGCCCACCGCGCCGCCCGGCCGGGGCCTGACCTGGCAGCAGCAGCGCCGCCGGGCCGTCGCCCGCTCGCTCGCCGAGCGCGGCTACGTCGAGGTGCTGGCGCAGCCGTTCGTCGCGCCGGAGCTGGTCGACCAGCTCGGCCTGCCCGCCGACGACCCGCGCCGCCCCGCGGTACGCCTGGCGAACCCGCTGTCGGAGGAGGAGCCGCTGCTGCGCACCACGCTGCTCGGCCCGCTGCTCGGCATCGTCAAGCGCAACGTCGGCCGGGGCCAGCGGGACGTGGCGATCTACGAGATCGGCACCGTCTTCCACCCGCGTCCCGGCGCCGGCGCCCCGCCCGCGATGGGCGTGGACCGGCGGCCCACCGACGAGGAGTTCGCCGCCGCCGACGCGGTGGTGCCCGCCCAGCCCCGGCACGTCGCGGTGGCGCTCACCGGCGAGATCGAACCGGCCGGCTGGTGGGGCGCGGGCCGCGCGGCCGGCTGGGCCGACGCCGTCGAGGCGGGCCGGGCGGTGCTCGACGCCGCCGGGATCCCCGCCGACCGGGTGACGGTACGGGCCGGGGAGCGCGCGCCCTGGCACCCGGGCCGCTGCGCCGAACTGGTGGTGGACGACGTGGTCGTCGGCCACGCCGGTGAGCTGCACCCGGCCGTGCTGGCCGCGCTGGAGCTGCCCCGGCGTACCAGCGCCATGGAGCTGGACCTGGACGCGCTGCCCGCCGCCCCCCTGGTGGCCGGCCCGACCATCTCCACGTTCCCGCCGGCGCTGATCGACGTGGCGCTCGTGGTGGACGACGCGGTGCCGGCCGCCGAGGTGCGGGCGGCGCTGGTCGAGGGCGCGGGCGCGCTGCTGGAGGACGTCCGCCTGTTCGACGTCTACACCTCCGAGCAGCTCGGCGAGGGGCGCAAGTCGCTGGCGTACAAGCTGACGTTCCGCGCCCCGGACCGGACCCTCGCGGGCGAGGAGGCGGTGGCGGCGCGCGACGCGGCGGTCGCTGTCGCCGCCGAGCGCTTCGGCGCCACCCTGCGCGGCGCCTGAAAGGAGGGGCCCTCTCTTAACGCCTCCGGTAGAGGAGGGGGCCCCTTTTAACACCGCGCGCACGCGAGCCGCCCGTGAACGTCGTCTCATGGCTATGCAGCACGCCGTATGACCTTGCGATGAGGTCGCCCCGACCGGTACCCTTCTCTGCATAGTCATGCGGAGGTGGGTATGGGCATTCGAACAGTGGTGGCCGGGGCGAGTGGATACGCCGGGGGCGAACTGCTGCGCCTGCTCGCCGGTCACCCCGAGTTCGAGCTGATCGCCGCCACCGCGCACACCCAGGCCGGTCAGCCGGTCACCGCCGTACACCCGCAGCTCGCCGGCCTGGACCTGGTCTTCGCCGCGACCGAACCGGCGACCCTGGCCGACGCGGACCTGGTGTTCCTGGCCCTGCCGCACGGGCAGTCCGCGGCGCTCGCCGCGGCGCTGCCCGATTCGGTCAAGGTGGTCGACCTGGGCGCGGACCACCGGCTGCGCGACGCCGGCGCCTGGTCCCGCTACTACGGCGGGGAGCACGCCGGCGCCTGGACCTACGGGCTGCCCGAGCTGCCCGGCCAGCGGGCCGAGATCGCCGCCGCGTCGCGGGTGGCCAGCACCGGCTGCTACGCGGTGGCGACCACGCTGGCGCTGGCGCCGCTGATCGCGGCCGGCGCGGTACGCCCCGACGACGTGGTGGTGGTCGCCGCCTCCGGCACCTCCGGCGCGGGCCGGGCCGCCAAGACCCACCTGCTCGGCAGCGAGGTGATGGGCGACCTGTCGCCCTACAAGGTGGGCGCGCACCAGCACGTGCCGGAGATCAAGCAGGCCACCGGCGCGACCGGCCTGTCCTTCACCCCGGTGCTCGCGCCGATGCCCCGGGGCATCCTGGCCACCGTCACCGCCGTGCCCACCGGCGACGCCGACCCGCGCGCGGTGCTGGCCGCCGCGTACACCGACGCGCCGTTCGTGCACGTGCTGCCCGAGGGCGCGTGGCCGCACACCGCCGCCACCGCCGGGTCGAACTCCTGCCACCTCCAGGCGACGGTGGACGTCGACTCGGGGCGGGTGATCGTGGTCAGCGCGATCGACAACCTGGGCAAGGGCGCGGCCGGCCAGGCCGTGCAGAACGCCAACCTGATGGTGGGTCTCCCCGAGACCACCGGTCTGTCCGTGTTTGGAGTGGCCCCGTGAGCGTCACCGTCCCCCGTGGGTTCCGCGCCGCAGGTGTCGCGGCCGGACTGAAGTCCTCCGGCGCGCCCGACGTCGCCCTCGTGATCAACGACGGCCCGGACGCCGGTGTCGCCGGTGTCTTCACCGCCAACCGGGTCAAGGCCGCGCCGGTGCTCTGGAGCCAGCAGGTCGTGCACGGCGGCGTCGTGCGCGCCGTAGTGCTCAACTCCGGCGGCGCGAACGCCTGCACCGGCCCGGCGCCGCGCCGGCGAACGTAGTCCACCCCTGCGGTG
>NZ_JAGPXV010000367.1:0-5891 GCF_018070405.1 Micromonospora sp. D75 | reverse complement strand
CCACCACGCTGGTCGCGCTGGTGGCTGTGGACACGTTCGGCGCGGGCTGGCGGGCGGCGCTGGTGACCGCCGGCGCGATGACGGTGGTGAGCTTCGTGGTGGTCGGGGTCGGGCCGCGCACGATCGGCCGCCAGCACGCGTACGCGGTCGGCCGGGCGGTCGCGCCGCTGGTGCGCTGGCTGGGCCGCGCGCTCAACCCGCTGGCGTCGCTGCTGATCCTGATCGGCAACGCGGTCACCCCGGGCAAGGGCTTCCGCGAGGGGCCGTTCGCGACCCAGGTGGAGCTGCGGGAGCTGGTCGACCTGGCCGAGCAGCGCGGCGTGGTGGAGCACGGCGAGCGCCAGATGATCCACTCGGTCTTCGCGCTCGGCGACACCATCGCGCGCGAGGTGATGGTGCCGCGTACCGAGATGGTGTGGATCGAGGAGCGCAAGACGCTCGCCCAGGCGCTGGCGTTGTTCCTGCGCTCCGGGTTCAGCCGCATCCCGGTGATCGGCGAGAACGTCGACGACGTGCTCGGCGTGCTCTACCTCAAGGACCTGATCCGGCGGGTGCAGGGCGACCAGGGCGCCCGGCAGATGCCGGTGGCCGAGCTGATGCGCCCGGCCACGTTCGTGCCGGAGTCCAAGCCGGTGGACGACCTGCTCTCGGAGATGCAGGCGGCCCGCAACCACCTGGTCATCGTGGTCGACGAGTACGGCGGCACCGGTGGGCTGGTCACCATCGAGGACATCCTGGAGGAGATCGTCGGGGAGATCACCGACGAGTACGATGTCGAGCGCCCGCCGGTCGAGCATCTGCCGGACGGGGCCGTGCGGGTGACCGCGCGGCTGCCGGTGGAGAATCTGGGCGAGCTGTTCGACACCGAGCTGCCCACCGACGAGGTGGAGACGGTCGGTGGCCTGCTGGCGCAGGCGCTCGGCCGGGTGCCCATCCCGGGCGCCGAGGCCGAGGTGGCCGGCCTGCGGCTGATGGCCGAGGGCACCACCGGCCGGCGCAACCGGATCGACACGGTTCTGGTGAGCCGCGTCGACCGGGGCGACGCGCCGGAGGGCGCGAACCGAAACGACCCGCCCGATTCCCGTGGCGACAACAACCGTTCCGAGGAGAGGCAATCCGCCGATGCCTGAGACACCCGCCGTGCCCGCCGCCCTGCCCACCCCGGCTGATCCGGCCGAGCTGAGCGCCGAGGACGCCAAGCTCGTCGTGCTGGCCCGGGGCGCGCGGGGCCGGGTGGCGGCAGTGGAGGGCGCCGCGGTCCGCGACCAGGACGGCCGGACGTACGCGGCGGCGAGCGTGGCGCTGCCGTCGTTGACGCTCACCGCGCTCCAGCTGGCTGTCGCTTCGGCGGTGGCGGCGGGCGCGAGCCGGCTGGAGGCCGCTGTGGTGGTGACCGAGGCGTCGACGCTGGACGGGGCGGGGCACGCGGCGGTGCGTGACCTGTCCGCCGACGCGCCGATCCACGTGGCCGCGCCGGACGGCGCCGTGCTCGGCACGGTGGTCGAGTGACCACGCCTGAGGCGCGTCCCTACCGGGCCGGTTTCGCCTGTTTCGTCGGGCGGCCGAACGCCGGCAAGTCGACGCTCACGAACGCGATCGTCGGCACCAAGATCGCGATCACCTCGAACAAGCCGCAGACCACCCGGCACATCATCCGGGCGGTGCTGCACCGGCCGGACTCGCAGCTCGTGCTGGTCGACACCCCGGGCCTGCACCGCCCCCGGACGCTTCTCGGTGAGCGCCTCAACGACCTGGTCCGGGAGACGTGGAGCGAGGTCGACGTGATCGGCCTGTGCGTGCCGGCGAACGAGCCGGTCGGCCGGGGCGACCGCTTCATCACCGGCGAGCTGGCGAGCCTGAAGGCCACCGTGCTGGCGGTGGTGACGAAGACCGACCTGGTGGACAAGAAGCGGCTGGCCGAGCAGTTGCTGGCGGTCAGCGAGCTGGGCGAGTTCGCCGCCGTGGTGCCGGTCAGCGCGGTCTCCGGGCACCAGGTCGACACGCTCGTCGACGTGATGACCGGCTACCTGCCGCCCTCGCCGCAGCTCTACCCGGACGACATGCTCACCGACGACCCGGAGCAGGTCCTGGTGGCGGAGCTGGTCCGCGAGGCGGCGCTGGAGGGCGTACGCGACGAGCTGCCGCACTCCATCGCGGTGGTGGTCGAGGAGATGATCCCGGAGGGCAACCTCACCAAGATCTACGCCGACGTGTACGTCGAGCGGTCGAGCCAGAAGGCCATCGTCATCGGCCACCGGGGCAGCCGCCTCAAGCACGTCGGCACCACCGCCCGGCGGCAGATCGAGGAGCTGCTGGGCACCCGGGTCTACCTCGACCTGCACGTACGGGTGGCGAAGGACTGGCAGCGCGACCCGAAGCAGCTGCGCAAGCTCGGCTTCTGAGCCCTCGGCCGGGCGTGCTCGGCGACGAGTGATCAGGATCAGTCAGGCCTATGGGACATCTCACTTTTCATAGGCGTCTGTGGTTGTTTCGAGGTGTCCGGGAGCAGGGTAGGGACCATTGTCTCTGCCCCCGGACCCCGCCGCGAGCTGATGCGAAACCGCTATCTGGACCTGCTGCGCTTCCTGGCCATCCTCCGAGTCGTCACGTACCACGTCACCGGCTACGCCACGCTCACGCTGGTGTTCCCGGCGATGTCGGTGATGTTCGCCCTGGCCGGGTCGCTGATGGCCGCGTCGCTGGACCGCAGCGGGGTGGGCGCGGTCGGGCGGCGGCTGCGCCGGCTGCTGCCGTCGCTGTGGGTGGTCGCCGCCGTCTTCGTGCCGGCCATGCTGCTCACCGGGCTGGCGTTCGGCCCGAAGGTGCTGCTCTGGCTGTTCCCGATCAGTGACCCGCCGGCCAACTACTGGGGCGGGCTGGCGCTCAGCCCGATCTGGTACCTGCGGGACTACCTGTGGTTCGTGCTCGCCTCACCGTTCGTGCTGTGGCTGTTCCGCCGGGCGCCGCTGCCCACGCTGGCCGCGCCGTACCTGCTCCTGGTCGCGATCGAGGCCGGCATCCTGGCGAACCCGCCGACGGTGCTGCGCGAGTTCGGCCTCTACTTCGGCGCCTGGCTGCTCGGCTTCGCCCACCACGACGGGCTGCTGCGCCGGATGCGCAACCGGGTGCTGCTGCCGGTGGCCGCCGTCGTCGGCGCGGCCGGCCTGGCCTGGATCTTCACCCACCCGGGGCCGCGCGGGTACGACATCAACGACATCCCGCTGGGCAACGCGCTCTGGTCGGCCGCGTTCATCCTGGTCGCGATCGGCCGCGCGCCGGCCGGGGTGACCTGGGTCGACCGCGTGCCGGCGTTCGGCCGCGCGGTGACGGTGGTGAACCGGCGCGCGCTGACCATCTACCTCTGGCACATGCCGTTCGTGGTGGCGCTCACCCCGCTCGTCGGCCTGGTCGGCTGGTCGCCACGCGACCCGGTCGGCCTGTGGCTGCGGGTGGGGCTGGTCTTCGCGCTGGTCGGCGTGGTGACGCTGATGGTCGGCTGGGTCGAGGACGTGGCCGCCCGGCGTACCCCGGAACTGCTTCCCGGCAGGCCGCGGCGGACCGTGGCGGAGCGGCCGGCGGCCGCCCCGGCCAGCCCGGCTCCCGCCGGCGCCCAGGACGGGCTGGTGGGCGCCGGCGCCCGGATCCCGTCGCCGCGCCGCGCGGTGGACCGGGTGGACGACCCGCCGCCGGGCGCGGGCGGCCACCGGCGGGACGCCCCGGCCGCCGACTGACCGCGCTCAGCGGCTGGTGACCGTCACGTTCCCGCTGGTGGCGGAGACGTCCAGCAGCACTGACGCGCCCGGGTCGTCGGTCACCGTCACGTCGGTGTCCCCGGATCTCGCCTCGGCCCGCACCCGGTAGCGGCCGGCCGGCACGGCCAGGTCCACGTCCCCGCTGGTGGCGTGCAGCCGGGCCGGAGCGGGCTGGTCCAGTTCCACGACGACGTTGCCGGAGGTGGTCTCGGCGTCGACCGCGGAGGCGAGGCGGCGGGCCTCGATGTCGCCGGAACGGGCCCGCAACCGCACCGGGCGGGCCGCCTCGACCACCCGGATGTTGCCGGACGTGGACGACGCGCGGACCTCTCCGGTGGCGCCCCGGATGGTCAGGTCGCCGGAGCTGAGCGTGAACTCCACCGCCCCGATCTCGGTCAGGTCGACGTTGCCCGAGGCGGTCCCGCCCTTCACCGCCACGCCGGGCGGCGCGGTCACCTCCCAGGAGATGCTGCACCGGTGACCGCAGTCGGTGGGTAGCACGAGTTCGTCGCCCTTGATCTCGTACCGGCTGGTCGGCTCGTCGCCCTGGTAGCGGACGACGCGCTTGATCCGTACCTGGTCGGCCGGGCCGTTGGCCCGGACCACGACGTCCCCGGCGCCGTCTTCCGTCACGGTGATCCGGGTGATCTTCGCCTGCTCGGTGTGGTCGTAGTCGAGCCGGCGGAACGAGAGGGTGTCACACCCGGAGAGAACGATGAGCGTGGCGGCAGCGGTCGCGGCCACCGCGGTACGGAGCGAAGCCATGGCCAGCACACTAGGTCCGGCCCGGCGCCCGGCACATCGGGGATCGCCCGCCGGTCCACCCCGAGCCGACCCTGAGATCGCACCCGGAGGGAGAATGGCCTGATGGCCGGGTACCGCCGACAGCTCTACCGCGACGACGCGGTGGTGCTGCGTGTGCAGAAGCTGGGCGAGTCCGACCGGATCATCACGCTGTTCACCCGCCGGCACGGCCGGTTGCGCGCGGTGGCCCGGGGCGTGCGGCGCACCACGAGCCGGTTCGGCGCCCGGCTTGAGCCGTTCGGGCACGTCGACCTCCAGCTCGCCGGTGACCCCAAGGGCAACCAGGGCAGCTCGCTGCACACCGTCAGCCAGGTCGAGGCGATCGAGCTGTACGGCAAACGGTTCCTCGGCGACTACCCCCGCTACACGGCCGCCAGCGCGATCGAGATGGGGATCCCCTACCTGTCGGCGTACGCGTTCTCCACCGAGAACTGGCGGCGCTCGCCCGACGAGGTCCGCTTCCTGATGGGCTTCAACCGCGACGTCATCCGTCGCCGCCGCGACCAGCTCGTCGACCTGGGCGTACGGGTGGTCTGGTCGGGCCGCGCGGGCCGGCTGTGGAAGAGCGTCATCTCCGAGCTGCAGACCGCCGAGGAGATGTCGCGCGGCAACTCGACGCTGACGCTGCAGTTCTGCGTCAACTACGGCGGCCAGGCGGAGATCGCCGACGCCGCCGCCGGGATCGCCCGCGACGTCGCCGCCGGCAAGCTGGACCCGGCCAAGGTGAACGAGAAGACTGTCGCGCGGTACCTCTACCACCCCGAGGTGCCCGAGGTCGACCTGTTCCTGCGCCCCTCCGGCGAGCAGCGCATCTCCAACTTCCTGCTCTGGCAGACCGCGTACGCCGAACTGGTCTACCTGGACACGCTCTGGCCCGACTTCGACCGCCGCCACCTCTGGTACGCCTGCGAGCTGTACGCCCAGCGCGACCGCCGCTTCGGCGGCGCCCTGCCCAACCCGGTCGCCCCGGGCGCCTGAGGGGGCAGGCTTACCGGCGCGCCGCTCTGGGTACCGATACCTCCAGACAGCAAACGCGGAGGTGAACCACATGATTCAGAAGCGGATCGCGCAGTGGGCGGTCATGGCGGTCGCCGTGCCGCTGGCGGCGGCCGGCGCGCGCCGGCTCAGCCACACCCTGGAGGCCCGTCGCGGCCCGTCCGGGGTGAGCCGTCTGCTGACCAAGGGCGCCGACCTGATCCGGCCGCAGAAGGCCAGGCGTCGCCGGTTCTTCTGACCTGCGACGTCGGCCCGACCGGTACGCCCCGCATCCGGCTTTCCCGCCGGGCGCGGGGCGTTGCGCTCTACGATCGGCGCAGGGCGCGCCGCCGGGTGCGC
>NZ_JAGPXV010000366.1:0-5894 GCF_018070405.1 Micromonospora sp. D75 | reverse complement strand
CCGCCAGCAGCGGCTCACGTCGCACGTGCACACCGGGGGCGACCTCGGTGAAGCCGGCGGTCATGACGGGCCGAGGGCCCGCTCGACGAAGCGCTGCCGGTCGACCAGCGCCCGCTCGACCCGGCCCTGCGCCGCCACTGTCGGACCGTCGGTGACAGTCACCTCGAAGACGAGCCGCTTCCCGTCGACCTTCACCAGCTCGGCGTGGGCGGCCACGGTACGCCCGACCGGGGTGGCCGCGCGGTGCTCCAGCTCCACCCGTACGCCGACGGTGGTCGACCCGGACGGCATCCGGGTCGCGGTGGCGGCCACCGTCGCCGCCTCGGCCAGCGCCAGCACGCGCGGGGTGCCGAGCACCGGCACGTCCCCGGAGCCCACCGCCTGCGCGGTGTCGGCGTCGGTCACTGTCAGCTCGACGCGGGCGGTCAGGCCCGGCGTGAAGGGCGACTCCGGCTGCTCCTGCATGCGGCCGAGCCTAGTGCAGATGAACGGGGGCCGTCCGGCGTCCGAGCCGCCGCGCCCGTGTCGTCCCCGCCCGCCCGCAGGCCCGCCCGTCGCCCGCCGTTAACCTTGTCCGCGATGGCCGAGCAGACACAATCTCCGACCCCCGCCCCCGACGCGACCACCGAGTCGCCCGACGGCGGGCGCCGCCGTGTGATCGCGATGACCATCTGGGGCGTCGCCTTCGTGGCGGGCTGGCTCGTCATCGGCCTGCCCACCGACCCGGCGTACGCGTTCCTGTGGATCTGGGCCGGCACCATCGCCTGGAACTCGGCCCGCCCGTGGCGCAGCCACCTGCGCTTCGCCCGGGACTGGATCCCGGTGGTGCTGCTGCTCGCCGCGTACAACCTGTCCCGGGGCTTCGCCGACAACGGCGCCACCCCGCACGCGATGGAGCTGATCGTCGCCGACCGGTTCCTCACCGGCTGGCTCACCGGCGGTGAGGTGCCGACGATCTGGCTGCAGGAGCGCCTGTACGACCCGTCCGAGGTGCGCTGGTGGGACGTGCTGGTGAGCTGGATCTACTTCTCGCACTTCGTGGCGACGTTCGCCGCCGCGGCCGTGCTGTGGATGCGCAACCGGCGGCGCTGGATCGCGTACATGTCCCGCTGGGGCTTCCTGTGCGCGGCCGGCCTGGTCACCTACTTCGCCTACCCGGCCGCGCCGCCGTGGTGGGCGGCGCAGAACGGCCTGCTTACCGAGGTCGCGCGGATCTCCACCCGGGGGTGGAAGGAGATCGGCATGCACGGCGCGGGCAACCTGCTCAACGCCGGGCAGATCGCCTCCAACCCGGTGGCCGCGATGCCGTCGCTGCACACCGCGTTCGCGCTGTTCGTGGTGCTGTTCTTCATGCGGTCGGTGCGCAAGCGCTGGTGGCCGCTGATGCTGGCGTATCCGCTGGCCATGACGTTCACGCTGATGTACAGCGGCGAGCACTACCTGATCGACGTGCTGGTCGGCTGGGCGTACGTGGGCATGACGTTCCTGGTGGTCGGCCTGGCCGAGCGCTGGTGGGCGGCGCGGCGGGCCTGGCGTGCCGGTGAGCCCGCCGGCGCGGCCGGCGTGCCGCAGCCCGCCACCGCGGCCGACACCCCCGCCGACGACCGGGACGCGGTGCCGGCCGAGCGACGCTAGCCCCGCTGGCGGGTCAGCGGCGGTGGTCGGCCCGACGCGCGGCCCGCGACCGCTCGGTCAGCTCCGCGGCCAGCTCCCAGGCGTCGGCCAGGTCCCGGTCGACCGCCGCCGCCCCGGCCCCGCCCGCGGTGTCCGCGTGCACGGTGGCCAGCCGCAGCAACCGCTGCGCCGGCCCCTGCGTGACGCGCACGCTCTGGATCCGGGCGTACGGCACCAGCGTCAGCTGGCGGGTCAGCAGCCCGGACCGGGCCACGAACACCCGCTCGTCGAGGCCGGCGCCGACCACCTTGCGGCTCAGCGGGCGCAGCCAGCGGGCCCGGGACGGGGGCGGCGTGCCGGGCAGCTCGTCCAGCCGCACGCCGGGCAGCACCTCCGCCACCACCATCGCGCCGGTGCCGGCGTCGCCGACCGGCAGCAGCCGGTCCGGGCGGTTGCGGTCGTCCGGCTCGCCGGCCGAGTAGCCGGCCACCTCCAGCCGCAGCCGCAGCCAGCCCTTCATCCGCCAGAGCAGCGGCCAGGTCGCCCGCACGGTCTGCACCCGGTGCAGTGGCACCGTCTGCACCCGCGTCTCCAGCAGCCCGTTGTGCACACGCAGCGTGCCGTCGTCCCGGTCGAGCCGGAAACTCCAGTCGTCGAGCACCCGCCGGACCGGTTGCAGCACCACACCCGCCATCGCGGTGAGCGTGCTCGCCACCGCGATGAACGACCACGAGCCCTCGGAGAGGAACTGGGCGCCCACGAACACCACGCCGACCGGCAGCAGGAACGCCTGCGGCGTGAGCAACTGGCTGACCAGCAGGTCCTGGTTGCGGACGACGTGCAGCCGGCGGCCGGCCGGCGCGGACGCGACAGGCGTACCCGGGGCGGCCGGCACGCCCGGCTCGGCCACGGCGGACGGGGCCCGGCCGGCGACAGCGAGCAGCCGCTGCCGCAGCGCGGTGGCCTCGGCCACGCTGAGGTAGGCCAGCGGCGCCTCGGTCTTGCCCCCGCCGACCACCTCGAGCCGCAGCTCGGCCAGGCCGGTGAGCTGGGCCAGCAGCGGCCGGACCACCTCCACCGCCTGCAACCGCTCCAGCGGGATGGCGCGCGTGCGCCGCCACAGCAGGCCCTCGTACACGCGCAGCTCCCGGCCCACCAGGTGGTAACCGGTGTTCCACCAGCTCACCACGGACAGCACGGTGGCCCCGAGTACGAAGACCGTGACCAGCAGGGCGAACCAGCCGAACCCGACCCGCGACAGCGTCGACCAGGACAGACCGGCGATCACGACGACGAGTGACTTCGCGCCGTGCAGCGCGGGGCTCAGCGGATGCAGCCGCTGCCGCGGTTCCTCACCGTCGGACGAGGGCGCGGCGGCCGGACCCCAGGGTCCCGGGTACGGCGGAGCGAGCGCGGGCCACGGCCCGGGCGTCGCGTCGGCTGCCGTCCCGTATCCGGGCGGGGGCCCGTAACCGGGTGGTGGCGCGTATCCGGGCGGCGGTCCGTAGCCGGGCGGCGCGGCGGGCGGGCCGTAACCCGGCCCGGGCGGCTGTTCCGGACCGACCGGCGGTGGGGGACCGGGCGCCGCCCCGGGCCGGTCGTCGTGGGGCCGCGGCGCGCCGGGATCGCTCCGGTCGCTCACAGGCCCTCCGCCCGGTCCTCGCCCAGCGCGGTGAGCCGGTCGCGCAGCCGGGACGCCTCGGCCGGACGCAGCCCCGGCACCCGGGCGTCGCTGGCGGCCGCCGCCGTGTGCAACTGCACAGTGGCGAGGTCGAAGGCGCGCTCCAGCGGACCGGCGCTCACGTCGACGAACTGCATCCGGGAGTACGGCACGATGGAGAGCCGCCGCACCAGCAGGCCGTGCCGCACCAGCAGGTCGTCGTCGCGCTCGGCGTACCCCCAGGCGCGGACCGCGCGCACGATGGTGATCGCCCGCCAGACGCCGATCAGCAGGGCCACGCCGACGGCGGCGCCGAGCAGCCAGTGCCCGGACAGCGCCCAGGCCACGCCGAGCACCACGAGCGCCACCGCCAGCCCGATGCCGAGCCGGATCAGCTCCACCCAGATCAGGTCGCGGGAGATCGGCCGCCAGTCGACGGTGTCCGGCCAGGGCTCCAGCGCGCTGCGCGACGCGGGCGGGAGGCCGGTGTGGCCGTCACCGCTCACCGGGAGGACCTGCCGTGCTCGCCGCCGGTACGGGCTCGGGTCGTCTGCTCGCTCACGCTTCGAGCGTAGGCGATCAGGGAAGCGGGACCACCTCGCGGAGGAAGCCGCGTGCGTCGAGGAAGTCCCCGAGGGAGTCCCGGTGCGCCGGGCAGGCGAGCCAGGTCTTGCGCCGGTCGGGCGCGTGCAGGCGGGGGTTGTGCCAGCGGAGCTGGTAGGCGGCGGGAGCACGACACCCCCGCGCCGAGCAGATCAGCTCGTCTTCGGGGGCGTTGGGAGTCGTCACCGGGGCGAGTCTAGGCGTCGCACGCCGGGAGTTTTAGCGCCGGGCGGCCACGGGGGGAGCCGCCCGGCGACGGGGTGAATCGTACACACTGCGGACCCCTTTTTGTCCACCCGTGTTCAGCGTTTTCGTGCGGCGGTACGGCGTGGCCGGACGGCGCGGCGAAAATCGTGCCTCTCCCACCCTCGGCTCTCAGCGAGGCATGACAGTCTTGATACGCACCACGCCGCGACGACGACCCTGCTGTGGAGGACCGGTGGCCCAGCCGACCACACCCGACGTGCCGAACCCGACCGAGGCGCCGCCGGACGCCCCGCCCCCGGCGGCCACCACCCCGGCGCAGGATGCCACGCTGCTGGAGCGGGCGCTGTTCGAGACCAAGCGGGTGATCGTCGGCCAGGACCGGATGGTCGAGCGGATGTTCGTCGCGCTGCTGGCCCGGGGGCACTGCCTGCTGGAGGGCGTACCGGGCGTGGCCAAGACGCTCGCCGTGGAGACGCTGGCCCGGGTCGTCGGCGGATCGTTCGCCCGGGTCCAGTTCACGCCGGACCTGGTGCCCGCCGACATCATGGGCACCCGGATCTACCGGCAGTCCAGCGAGAAGTTCGACGTCGAGCTGGGTCCGGTCTTCGTCAACTTCCTGCTCGCCGACGAGATCAACCGCGCGCCGGCCAAGGTGCAGTCGGCGCTGCTGGAGGTGATGAGCGAGCGGCAGGTCTCCATCGGTGGCGAGAGTCACCGGGTGCCGGACCCGTTCCTGGTGATGGCCACCCAGAACCCGATCGAGCAGGAGGGCGTCTACCCGCTGCCGGAGGCGCAGCGGGACCGCTTCCTCATGAAGATCGTCGTGGGCTACCCGACCGACGCCGAGGAACGCGAGATCGTCTACCGGATGGGCGTCGCCCCGCCGGAGCCGGCCCGGGTGTTCGACACCCCCGACCTGATCGCTCTGCAGCGCAAGGCCGACCAGGTCTTCGTGCACAACGCGCTCGTCGACTACGCGGTCCGGCTGGTGCTCGCCACCCGGGCGCCGGCCGAGCACGGCATGCCCGACGTCGCCCAGCTCATCCAGTACGGCGCGAGCCCGCGCGCCTCGCTCGGCCTGGTCCGGGCCACCCGCGCGCTGGCGCTGCTGCGCGGGCGCGACTACGCGCTGCCGCAGGACGTGCAGGACATCGCGCCGGACATCCTGCGGCACCGGCTGGTGCTCAGCTACGACGCGCTCGCCGACGACGTGCCGGCCGACCACATCGTGCACCGGGTGATGTCGACCATCCCGCTGCCCGCTGTCGCGCCCCGTCAGCAGGCCGCGCCGCAGCCGGCGGTGCCGCACAACGGATGGCCCGGGCAGCGGCCGTGACCCCGCCCACCCGGCTCGCCACCGGCGACCGCTCCGGAGCCGTGCTGGCCCGGCTCCAGCTCATGGTCACCCGCAAGCTGGACGGGCTGCTCCAGGGCGACTACGCCGGGCTGCTGCCCGGCCCGGGCAGCGAGGCGGGGGAGTCCCGGGAGTACCGGCCCGGCGACGACGTGCGCCGGATGGACTGGCCGGTCACCGCCCGCACCACCATGCCGCACGTGCGGCGTACGGTCGCCGACCGCGAACTGGAGACCTGGCTGGCTGTCGACATGTCGGCCAGCCTGGACTTCGGCACCGGGCGGTGGCTCAAGCGGGACGTGGCGGTCGCCGCCGTCGCCGCGCTGGCCCACCTCACCGTGCGCGGCGGCAACCGGATCGGCGCCGTCGTCGGCACCGGCGGGGCCGGTGGGCCGGGCACGCTGCTGCGGCTGCCCGCCCGCGCCGGCCGCAAGGAGGCCCAGGGGCTGCTGCGGG
>NZ_JAGPXV010000365.1:0-5909 GCF_018070405.1 Micromonospora sp. D75 | reverse complement strand
GTGGAGGCGCACGGCACCGGCACCACCCTCGGCGACCCGATCGAGGCGCAGGCGCTGCTGGCCACGTACGGGCAGGGCCGGCCGGCCGACCGGCCGCTCTGGCTCGGCTCCGTGAAGTCGAACATCGGCCACACCCAGGCCGCCGCCGGCGTGGCCGGCGTGATCAAGATGGTGATGGCGTTGCGGCACGACACCGTGCCCGCCACCCTGCACGTCGACGAGCCGACGCCCAACGTGGACTGGACGGCCGGCGCGGTGTCGCTGGCGACCGAGCCGCAGCCGTGGCCCGCCGGGGAACAGCCCCGCCGCGCGGGCATCTCCTCCTTCGGCATGAGCGGCACCAACGCCCACGTGATCATCGAGGAGGCGCCGGCCGCCGACCCGGCCCCGGCGGACACCCCGGACGGCCCCGCTGCCGCGACCGACCCGGTCACCGCGCCCGTCACCGCCCCGGTCGACGGTGCCGGCCTGGTGCCGGTGCTGGTCTCCGCCCGCGACGCCGCGTCCCTGACCGCGCAGGCCACCCGCTGGGCCGACTGGCTCGACGAGCGCCCCGAGCCGCGGCTGACCGATGTCGGCTGGTCGTCGGCGAGCACCCGGGCCAGCCTCGAGCACCGCGCCGTGCTGCTCGCCGGCGACCGCGCCGACCTGGCCGCCGCCCTGCGCGCGCTGGCCACCGGCGGCGACGCCCCGGGCCTGGTCACCGGCGCGGGCCCGCGCGGCGGCAAGCTCGCGTTCCTCTTCTCCGGCCAGGGCGCGCAGCGCAGCGGCATGGGCCGCGAGCTGGCCGCCGCGTTCCCCGTCTTCGACCGGGCGCTGACCGAGGTCTGCGCCGAGCTGGACCGGCACCTGCCCCGCCCGCTCGCCCCGGTGCTCTTCGCGCCCGAGGGCGACGAGGAGGCCGGGCTGCTCAACCAGACCCTCTACACCCAGGCCGGTCTGTTCGCCGTCGAGGTCGCGCTGTTCCGGCTCCTGGAGAGCTGGGGGGTCGTCCCGGACGTGCTGCTCGGCCACTCGATCGGCGAGCTCTCCGCCGCGCACGCGGCCGGTGTGCTGTCGCTGCCCGACGCCGCCACGCTGGTGGCCGCCCGGGGCCGGCTGATGCAGGCCCTGCCGGCCGGCGGCGCGATGCTGGCCGTCCAGCTCCCCGCCGACGCCGTCCGAGCCGCCCTGGCCGGCGTCGAGGACGCCGTCGCCGTGGCCGCCGTCAACGGGCCCACCGCCGTCGTCGTCTCCGGCGCCGCCGACGCCGTCGAGGAACTCGAACGCCGCTGGGCCGACCAGGGCGTACGTACCAGGCCGCTGCGGGTCAGCCACGCCTTCCACAGCCCGCTGATGGAGCCGATGCTCGCCGAGTTCGCCGCCGTGGTGCGCCGGCTGGAGCTGCAACCGCCGGCGCTGCCGATCGTGTCGAACCTGACCGGCGCCGTCGCCGACGCCGACGAGATCCGTACCGCCGAGTACTGGGTGCGGCACGTGCGGGAGGCGGTCCGCTTCGCCGACGGCGTCGAGCAGCTGCGGGCCCTGGGCGTGCGTACGTTCCTGGAGGTCGGCCCCAGCGGGGTGCTCACCGCGCTGGCCCGCGACGTCCTGGCCGACGACGAGACCGCCGCCGTGGCGCTGCTGCGCCGCGACCGCCCCGAGCCCACGTCGGCGCTCACCGCCCTCGCCGAGCTGCACGTCGGCGGGGTGGAGGTCGCCTGGACGCGGCTGTACGCGGGCGCCGAGACCGCGCGGGTGCCGCTGCCCGGGTACGCCTTCCGCCGCCAGCGCTTCTGGCCCGAGCCGCCGCCCGCCGGCCCCGACACCGCCTCCGCCGACGGCGACGACGAGTTCTGGGCCGCCCTGGAGCAGGCGGACGTCGACACGCTGCGCGGCGAGCTGGGCGACGACGACGAGCAGGTGCGGGCGCTGCTGCCGGCCCTGCCCGTGCTGTCCTCCTGGCGCCGGTCCCGGCGGGAACGCTCCCTCGTGGACGGCTGGTCGTACCAGGTGAGCTGGCAGCCCGTGCCGGTCGGGGACGGCGACGCCCCGGCGGGCCGCTGGCTGGTCGTGCTGCCCGCCGAGGACGCGCCGGCGTGGGCCGACGGCCTGGCCGGGCTCTTCGGCGACGCCGAGCCGCTGGTGCTGCGCGTCGGCGCCGCGGACCTGGACCGCGCGGCGCTCGCCGCCCGGCTCCGGGTGCTGACCGGCGGCCGCGCTGTCGACGGCGTGCTCGCCGTCGTCGCCGGCCAGGACCGGCTGCTGCCCGAGCACCCCGGCGTGACCCTCGCCGCCGCCGGCACCCTCGCCCTCGTCCAGGCGATGACCGACCTGGACCTGGTGGCGCCGCTGTGGTGCGTCACCAGCGGAGCGGTGGCGGCGGCCCCGGGCGACCGGGTCACGCACCCGCTGCAGACCGAGGTCTGGGGCCTCGGCCGCGCGGCGGCTGTCGAGCAACCGCACCGCTGGGGCGGCCTGGTCGACGTGCCGGCCACCGTCGACGCCGCCACCACCCGGCGGCTCGCCGCCGTGCTGGCCGGCCACGGCGGCGAGGACCAGGTGGCCGTGCGCCCCGGCGGCACCTGGGCCCGCAGGCTCACCCCGGCCCCGCCGCCGACCGACGAGAACCCGGCCGGTGACTGGTGGTCCGGCGCCGTCCTGGTCACCGGCGGCACCGGCGCCCTCGGCGGCCACGTCACCCGCTGGCTGCTCGACCGGGGCGCCGGGCGGGTGGTCCTGGCCAGCCGCCGGGGCGCCGCCGCCCCCGCCGTGGCGGACCTGCTCGACCGGTACGGCGCCGACGGGCGGGTCACCGCCGCCACCTGCGACGTCACCGACCGGCGGTCCGTGGCGGACCTGGTCGGCTCGCTGCCCGACCTGACGGCGGTCGTGCACGCCGCCGGCACCGACCAGCTCACCCCGATCACCGACACCACCCTCGACGAGTTCTCCCACGTCGTCGCGGGCAAGGTACTCGGCGCACTGCACCTCGACGCCTGCCTCGCCGAGCGCGACCTCGCCGCGTTCGTCATGTTCTCCTCCATCTCCGGCGTGTGGGGCAGCGCCGGGCAGTGCGCGTACGGCGCCGGCAACTCCCTGCTGGACGCCCTGGCCGTCAACCGGCGCGACCGGGGCCGGCCGGCCACCGCCGTCTCCTGGACGGCCTGGGGCGGCGCGCACGGCATGGCCGCCGAGAACGTCGCCACCGAGCAGCTCAACCGGATGGGCCTGCCGCCCGTCGATCCGGAGAAGGCGCTCGTCGCCCTCGACCGGGCGCTGCGGCGGCCCACGCCCTGCGTGACCGTCGCCGACGTCGACTGGAGCCGGTTCCACCCCGCGTTCACGGTGGCCCGGCCCAGCCCGTTCCTCGGCGACCTGCCGCAGGTGCGGGCGCTCGTCGCGCAGGAGGAGGCCGCCGCGCCGGCGGACGGGGTCGCGGCGCCGCTGCGCCACCTCGCGGCGCTCCCGGCGGCGGAGCAGGAGCGGGAGCTGCTGCGGCTGGTCAACGAGCAGACCGCGGCGGTGCTGGGCCACGCCACCCCCGACGAGCTGCGCGGGCGCCCGTTCAAGGACCTCGGCTTCGACTCGCTGACCGCCGTGGACTTCCGGGGGCGGCTGAACGCGGCCACCGGCCTGCGGCTGCCCACCACGCTGGTCTTCGACTACCCGACCCCCGCCGAGCTGGCCGCGCACCTGCGCGAGCTGGTCTCCGGCGCCGCCCCGGCCGACGCCCCGCAGGCGGTCGTCGTCGACGCCGACGAGCCCGTCGCGATCGTCGGCATGGCCTGCCGCTACCCCGGGGGCGTCGACGGGCCGGAGGCGTTCTGGCGGCTGGTCGCCGACGGCGTGGACGCCATCTCGCCGTTCCCCACCGACCGGGGCTGGGAGATCCCCGAGCCGGCCGAGGGGACGCACCCGCCGGCGGGCGGCTTCCTCCACGACGTGGCGGACTTCGACCCCGCGTTCTTCGAGATCTCGCCCCGCGAGGCCCTCGCCATGGACCCGCAGCAGCGGCTCACCCTGGAGACGTCCTGGGAGGCGCTGGAGCGGGCCGGCGTGGACCCGGCGTCGCTGCGGGGCACCCGTACGGGCGTCTTCGTGGGCGCCTCCACCTCCGGCTACGGCACGGGGCTGACCGAGGTACCCGAGGGCGTCGAGGGCTATCTGATGACGGGCGCCGCGCACAGCGTCATCTCCGGCCGGGTCGCGTACGCCCTCGGGCTGGAGGGCCCCGCCGTCACCGTCGACACGGCCTGCTCCTCGTCCCTGGTGGCGCTGCACCTCGCCGGGGCGGCGCTGCGGCGCGGCGAGTGCGACCTGGCGCTGGCCGGCGGCGTGGCCGTGATGGCCACCCCGACGGCGTTCCAGGAGTTCTCCCGCCAGGGCGGACTCGCCTCCGACGGGCGGTGCAAGTCCTTCGCCGCGACGGCGGACGGCACCGGCTGGTCCGAGGGCGTCGGCATGCTGCTCGTGCAGCGGCTCTCCGACGCCCGGCGGCAGGGCCGCCGCGTCCTCGCCGTGGTACGCGGCTCCGCCGTCAACTCCGACGGCGCGTCGAACGGGCTGACCGCCCCCAACGGCCCCTCCCAGCAGCGGGTGATCCGGCAGGCGCTGGCCGGCGCCGGGCTGGCGGTCACCGACGTGGACGTCGTCGAGGCGCACGGTACCGGCACCGTCCTCGGTGACCCGATCGAGGCGCAGGCGCTGCTGGCCACGTACGGGCAGGACCGGGGCGACGCCGGCCCGCTGCTGCTGGGCTCGGTCACGTCGAACATGGGCCACGCGCAGGCCGCCGCCGGTGTGGCCGGCGTGATCAAGATGGTGCTGGCGATGCGGGAGGGCACCGTACCGGCGACGCTGCACGTGGACGAGCCGTCGCCGCACATCGACTGGTCGGCCGGCGACGTGGAGCTGGTGACCCGGTCCCGGCCGTGGCCGGCCGCCGACCGGCCCCGCCGCGCGGCGGTCTCCTCGTTCGGTATCTCCGGCACGAACGCCCACGTGGTCGTCGAGCTGCCCGCCGACGCGCCCGCCGGCGCCGAGGCGGCCGACGCGCCGATGCCGCCGCCAGCCGCTGCGGCGGGGGAACGCCCCGCCGGGCTGCTCACCGCCGACGTGGTGGCCTGGCCCGTCTCGGCCCGCTCCGCCTCGGCCCTGGCCGCGCAGGCGTCCCGGCTGGCCCGGCATCTGCGCGCGCACCCCGGCCTCGCCCCGGCGTCGGTCGGCTGGTCGCTCGCCGCGACCCGCTCGGCGTTCGACCGGCGCGCCGCCGTGCTCGGCGCGACCCCCGGCGAGCTGCTGGCCGGCCTGGACGCGCTCGCCGCCGGCACCCCGGCCGGCAACGTCGTGACCGGCACCGTCGCCAACCACGGCGCGGGACCGGTGTTCGTCTTCCCGGGCGCCGCCCCGGCGGGCGCGGTGGCCGAACTGGTGGGCCGCTGCCCGGTCTTCGACGACACCCTCGCCGAGTGCCGGCAGGCCCTCGCGCCCTGGGTCGACGTCGATCCGGCCGCCCTGCTCACCGGCGCGGACGCTGCCTGGGCCGACCGGCCGGAGCTGGCCCGGCCGGTCCGGTTCGCCGTCGGCGTGGCACTCGCCGCCGTCTGGCGGCACGCCGGTGTCACCCCCGCCGCTGTCGTCGGCACCGGCGACGGCGAGGTCGTGGCCGCGTACGTGGCGGGCCTGCTGTCCCTGCCCGACGCCGCCCGCACGGTGGCGTTGCGGGCCCGCGCCGCCGCCGGCGGCCTGGACCACGACGGCCTCCGCGCCGCCCTGGCGGGGCTCGCGCCGCAGCCCGGGACCGCCCGGCTGGCCTCCACTGTCACCGGGGACTGGGCCGACGCGGCGGGCCTCGGCGTCGACCACTGGACCGACCCGGCCACCCTGGACACCGACCCGGCCGTCCCCGGCGCCGGGGACGGGGGGCC
>NZ_JAGPXV010000364.1:0-5922 GCF_018070405.1 Micromonospora sp. D75 | reverse complement strand
CCGCGAGGGCCGGCTCGCCCGCTCGGACGCCGAACTGCTCGCCCGCGCCCGCCGCCTGATCGACAGCTACCTTCCCGAGTACGGCTCGGCCGCCGTGCCCGCGAGCGTGCGCTGGGTGACCAACCAGAACGGCCGCTGGGGCTCCTGCACCCCCGCCGACCGCACCATCCGGATCTCGCACCGGATCCAGGACATGCCCGACTGGGTGATCGACTACGTCCTCCTGCACGAGCTGACGCACCTCATCGTGCCCAGTCACAACGCCGAGTTCTGGGCGCTGGTCGCCCGGTACCCGCGCTCGGAGCGGGCGCGCGGCTACCTGGAGGGCGTGGCCGCCACCGCCGCCATCCCCTGACCACCCTCTCGCCCTCGGCCGTGCGCGGTTGATCATGAGGTTGGCCTGGTGATCCGTCCGTTTCGTCACCGTCAACGTCATGATCGCGTGTGGGGTGGGGTTAAGGTCGGCGGGTGTCCCGACGTGTGGTGGTGGCGTTGCTCGGCCCGGTGACCTGGACGCCGAAGAGCGCGCCGCCCAGCGTGGCGACCATCGACTGCATCGGGCCGAGCTGGGCGCGGGCCTCCGGCGGCACCAGGTCGCCCATCGCGCCGACCATCCGGCTGGCGACCGGGTCGCAGAGCTTGCGCCACACGTCGAGCGTCTTGAAGATCCACTCGTTGCGGTTCCAGGCGACCGAGGTGCGGATGCCGGAGGGCCACGAGGTCGCCGGCTCCAGCCAGAGGTCGGCGATGCGCAGCGCCTCCTCGACCGCGTTGCGTTCGAACGGCGACACCGCCGGGTCGCCGGCGGCGGCGAGCTGGCTGGCGGCTACCTGCCGGGCCAGGTCCCAGTTGACCGGCCCGCTGCCCGGCGCCGAGAGCAGGTGCTGCAACTGCGACATGAACTGCTGCATCGCCGCGGGATCGTTGGGGTCCGGTGGTTGACCACCCGGGAGCGCGAAACCGAACGGAATATCAGGCACGACGTCTACGGTACGCGGGCCCCGCCGCAGGTCGTGCCACTCGGCGTTGCGCTGAGGGCGAAGTCCTCGGGTCACCGCGCCGGGCGGCGGGGCGCGGATCGGTACGCTCTGGCGCATGAGACGTCGCGGCGTGACCGTCCTGCTCGGTGCCCTGCTCACCGCACTGCTCAGCGTCGGTGTGCTGAGCGTGCCGCTGCCGTACGTGGTGCTCGGTCCCGGTCCGACGGTGAACACGCTGGGCAGCGAGGACGGCAAGGAGGTCATCCAGGTGACCGGCCGCTCGACGTCGACGTCCGCCGGTCAGCTCCGGCTCACCACGGTCGGCGTGCAGCCGACGGTGCGGCTCCGGTCGGCGCTGGCCGGATGGTTCTCCTCGGACGAGGCGGTGGTGCCGCGCGAGCTGGTCTACCCGCCGGGGCAGTCGCAGGAGGAGGTCGAGAAGCGCAACGCGGAGGACTTCCAGAACTCGCAGACCAGCGCCGAGACGGCGGCCCTGCGTGAGCTGGGCTACCCGATCAAGGTGCTGGTCAAGGCGGTCACGGCGGGCGGGCCGTCGGCCGACGTGCTGCGCCCCGACGACGTGCTCACCTCGGTCGACGGGGTGCCGGTGACGAGCGCGGCCAAGCTGACCG
Organism: Micromonospora sp. D75; assembly: GCF_018070405.1. Taxonomy (NCBI): domain Bacteria; kingdom Bacillati; phylum Actinomycetota; class Actinomycetes; order Micromonosporales; family Micromonosporaceae; genus Micromonospora; species Micromonospora sp. D75. Next base: position 4,310 of record NZ_JAGPXV010000364.1, on the reverse strand, counting down.
AGCTGATCCGGTCGAAGCCGGCCGGCACCGCGCTGCGGATCGGCTACACCCGTGGTGACACCCCCGGCACGGCCACGGTGACCAGCCAGGAGCAGGACGGCCGGCCGCGGATCGGCGTGGAGATCGACCAGCAGCAGCCGCACCCGTTCACCCTCAAGATCGATCTGGGGGACATCGGCGGGCCGAGCGCCGGGCTGATGTTCTCGCTCGGCATCATCGACAAGCTGGAGCCGGCCGACCTGACCGGCGGCAAGATCATCGCCGGTACCGGCACCATCGACGACGAGGGCCGCGTCGGCCCGATCGGCGGTATCGCGCAGAAGCTCGTCGGCGCCAAGGAGGCCGGCGCGAACGCGTTCCTGGTGCCCGCCGACAACTGCGCCGAGGCCGTCCGCAACCCGCAGCCGGGCCTGCCGATGCTGAAGGTCGCCACGCTGGACGAGGCATTGAAGGCACTCGAGGCGCTGCGTACCGGGGGGCAGCCGACGCGCTGCTGAACCGGCCGGGACCACGACTGCTGTGCCGATCGTGACGTGACCTTGACCCGACGTGCTCAGGATGACCCCGTACTCTTGGTGCCTGGTCGGAGCCGATCACATCGAGCGTGCGGAGCCAACAGTGGTCATGCGTAGCAGTCCCTTGCCGAGGATGAGCCGACGCGGACGCGTCACCATCGGTGTCCTGATCGGGGTGTTCGTCTTGTTCACCCTGCTCGGCTGGGGCGTCAACGCATGGACGGACTGGCTCTGGTTCAACGAGGTCCGCTACACCCAGGTCTTCACCGGCGTGCTCGCCACCCGGCTGCTGCTGTTCCTGGTGGTCGGCGTCGGCATGGCGCTGATCGTGGCCGGCAACCTCTGGCTCGCCTACCGGCTGCGACCCCGGATGCGCCCGCACTCGGCCGAGCAGGCCACGCTGGAGCGCTATCGGATGCTCCTGAGCCCTCGCCTCGGCACCTGGATCGCGCTCGCCGCCGCCGTCGTCGGACTGTTCGCCGGCCTGTCCGCGCAGAGCCGGTGGAGCCAGTGGCTGCTGTTCCGCAACGGCGGCGACTTCGGCGTGAAGGATCCCGAGTTCGGCATCGACGTCGGCTTCTACGTCTTCCAGCTCCCGTTCTGGCGCTACCTGCTCGGCGTCGGCTTCACCGCCGTCGTGCTGTCCCTGCTCGGCGCGCTCGCCGTGCACTACATCTTCGGCGGGGTGCGGCTGCAGGGCGTCGGCGACCGGATGACGAACGCCGCCCGCGCCCACCTCAGCTCGCTGGTCGCGTTCTTCGTGCTGCTCAAGGCCGTCGCGTACGTGCTGGACCGGCGGGCCATGCTGCTGGAGTACAACGACAGCGCCAAGCTCTACGGCGCCGGCTACGCCGACGTCAACGCGCTGCTGCCGGCGAAGGAGATCCTCGCCTGGATCTCCGTCCTGGTGGCGCTGGCGATCATCGTGTTCTCCAACGCGGTCATGCGGAACCTGGTCTGGCCGGGCATCTCGCTCGCCCTGCTCGGCGTCTCCGCGGTCGCGATCGGCGGCATCTACCCGTGGGCCGTGCAGACGTTCGAGGTCAAGCCGAGCGCCCGGGACAAGGAAGCGCCGTACATCGAACGCAGCATCAAGGCCACCCGCACCGCGTTCGGCCTCGAAGGCACGAAGATCACACCGTACGCGGCGAGCAACCTCGTTCCACCCGCCAGCCTGGCCACCGACACCTCGGTGGTGCAGAACATCCGGCTGCTCGACCCGCAGCTGGTCTCCGAGACGTACACCCAGCTCCAGCAGGTACGTGGCTTCTACGACTTCGGCTCGAAGCTGGACATCGACAGGTACTCGGTCAAGGACAAGACCTCCGACTACGTGGTCGGCGTCCGTGAGATCAACTACGGCGAGCTGACCGACCAGCAGAGCAACTGGATCAACCGCCACACCGTCTACACCCACGGGTACGGCCTGGTGGCCGCCCCGGCGAACCAGGTGGTCTGCGGCGGTCAGCCGTACTTCGTCTCCGGCTTCCTGGGTGAGAAGGCGCAGGAGGCGTGTTCCTCGCCGGCCGAGGAGATCCCGGCCCAGCAGCCGCGGATCTACTACGGCGAGCGGATGGAGCCCGGGGACTACGCGATCGTCGGCCAGAACGGCGACCGCAACGTCGAGTTCGACCGGCCCACCTCCACCGGTGGCGAGCAGTACTACACCTACAGCGGCGAGGGCGGCGTCAAGATCGGTTCGTTCCCCCGCCGCCTGCTCTACTCGATCAAGGAGCAGGAGCCGAACTTCCTGCTCTCCGAGGCGGTCAACGAGAACTCGAAGCTGCTCTACGTGCGCAACCCGCGTGACCGGGTGGAGAAGGTCGCTCCGTTCCTCACGCTCGACGGCGACCCGTACCCGGCGGTCGTGAACGGCCGGGTCCTGTGGATCATCGACGGCTACACCACGGCGGCGACCTACCCGTACGCCGAGCGGGTCAACCTCCAGGCGGAGACCGCCGACGAGCTGACCGGCCGGGGCACGTTCCAGCTCGCCCGGGAGAACGTCAACTACATCCGCAACTCGGTGAAGGCGACTGTCGACGCCTACGACGGCACGGTCAAGCTCTACTCGTACGACGACACCGACCCGGTGCTCAAGGCGTGGAACAAGGCGTTCGGCGGTGACCTGGTGCTGCCCAAGGGCGACATCCCGGCCGAGCTGGCCGAGCACTTCCGCTACCCGGCGGACATGTTCAAGGTGCAGCGCAACCTGCTCACCAAGTTCCACGTCACCGACCCCGGCGACTTCTACTCCGGCCAGGACTTCTGGCAGGTGCCGAACGTGCCGGACGCGCCGGACAGCGGGCAGAAGCAGCCGCCGTACTACCTCTTCACCCAGTTCCCCGGGCAGGAGGGGCCACGCTTCCAGCTGACCTCCGCGGTCACTCCGAACGGGCGGCAGAACCTCGCCGCGCTGGTCTCCGGCTCGTACGTCGACGGCAAGCCACAGCTGGAGGTGCTGGAGCTGCCGGACCAGACCCGGATCTCCGGGCCGACGCAGGTGCACCAGCAGATGACGAACAACGGCGACATCCGGCAGCAGCTCAACCTGCTCTCCTCGAACCAGGCCCAGGTGCAGTACGGCAACCTGCTCTCGCTGCCGTTCGCCGACGGCATGCTCTACGTCGAGCCGGTCTACGTGAAGAGCAGCAACCAGGACGCGTACCCGCTGCTGCAGAAGGTGCTGCTCTCCTACGGTGACGGCGGCTCGTACGTGGTGCTCGCCAACAACCTCAACGACGGCATCAAGCAGCTCGTCGAACAGGGCAAGCGGGCGCCGAACAACAACCCGCCGCCGAGCACCGACGACAACGAGACGCCGACGCCGACGCCGACGCCGACCGGGGGTGACAACAACACCCCGCCGGCGACCGGCGAACTGGCCCAGGCGGCGGCCCGGGTGCAGACCGCGATCAGCGAGGTCAAGGCCGCGCAGGCGTCCGGCGACTTCGAGCGGTACGGGCGCGCGCTGAAGGCGCTGGACGAGGCGATGAGCGCGTTCCAGCAGGCACAGTCCGCGGCCGGCGGCTCGGGCAACCCGGCGCCGTCGGGCAGCGCCTCACCGCCGGCGCCCACGTCGCCCGCGCCCACGCCGAGCGGCTGACGCCGAGCCGACACCACGAGCCCGTGGTCCGGGACCGCAACGGTCACCCGGACCCCGGGCTCGTGTCGTTTTCCGGACTCCCCGCCCGCAACCCCGGACCGCACTGCGCCGTCAACAGTGCAGGTGGACGTGTGGGGGCGGGAGGGCACATGCGGGACGCTAACAGCTTCGACGACTTCTACCGCAGCACGTCGGGGCGGGCCATCCGGTACGGCTACGCGGTGGCCGGCGACCCGGCCGAGGCCCAGGACCTCGTGCAGGAGGCGTACGCGCGGGCCTGGCAGCGTTGGTCCCAGGTCGGCACGTACGACGACCCGGAGGCGTGGGTGCGCACCGTCGGGCACCGCCTGCTGGTCAACCGGTGGCGCAAGGTCCGCAACAGCGTGGTCGCCTACCGGCGGCACGGACCACCACCTCCGGTCCGGCCACCCTCCGAGAACACTGTCGCGCTGGTCAGCGCGTTGCGGCAGTTGTCGGCGGACCAGCGGCAGGCGATCGTCCTCTACCACCTGGCCGACCTGTCGGTCGCGGAGATCGCGGCGCAGATCGGCGTGCCGAGCGGCACCGTCAAGGCCCGCCTGGCCCGGGGCCGCAAGGCTCTCGCCGCCCTGCTCGACGTGAACTTCCCGGAGGAGGTCCGCAATGCCTGACCCGATCTTCTCCGACCTCTACCAGGACACCGAGGACCT
>NZ_JAGPXV010000363.1:0-6005 GCF_018070405.1 Micromonospora sp. D75 | reverse complement strand
GGCGGGGGTCAGGGCGTGCACCACGTCGCCTACCACCACGATCGCGGGTGGGCGCAGGGCGGCGGCCTCGACGTCGGCGGCGACCGCGCCGAGCGTGGAGCGCAGCGTGCGCTGGGCCGACGTGGTGCCCTCCTGGATCACCGCTGCCGGGGTGTCCGCCGGCTTGCCGTGCGCGATCAGGGTGGCGGCGATCGCGGCGAGGTTCTTCAGCCCCATCAGGATCACCAGCGTGCCGCGCAGCCCGGCCAGGGCGTCCCAGCGCACCAGCGACGCGGGCGCGTCGGGCGCGAGGTGCCCGGACACCACTGTGAACTCGTGCGCCACGCCCCGGTGCGTCACCGGCACGCCGGCCACCTCGGGCACCGCGATCGCGCTGGTCACGCCGGGCACCACAGTCACCGGTACGCCCGCCTCGGCGCAGGCCAGCAGTTCCTCGCCGCCCCGGCCGAAGACGTACGGGTCGCCGCCCTTGAGCCGTACCACCACCTTGCCGGCCCGGGCCCGGTCCACCAGGATCCGGTTGATCTCCTCCTGGGCGCGCGACGGCCCGTACGGGATCTTGGAGGCGTCGACCAGCTCGACGTCGGGGCGCATCTCGTCCAGGAGCAGTCCGGGCACGAGCCGGTCGGCGACGACCACCTCGGCCTCGGTGAGCAGCCGCCATCCCTTCACGGTGATCAGCTCCGGGTCGCCCGGACCGGATCCGACGAGCGCGACACGGCCGCCGGTGTTAACAGGGGTCCCTTCCTCTACCGCAGGCGTTAACGGGGGGCCCTTCCTTCCGAGCAACTCCCGGACGGCGTCGCGGACGCCCATCGCGCGGCGGGGGTCGCCGCCGCCGAGGACCGCAACCGTCACCGGGCCGTGCCGGGTCACCGCCGGCGTCCACGCGCTCGCCGCCGTCCGGTCGTCGGCGCGTACGCAGAAGATCCGCCGCTCGGCCGCGGCGGCGCTGACCGCGGCGGCGGCGGTCCGGTCGTCCACCGCCACCTGGACCAGCCACGCGCCGTCCAGGTCACCGGGGGCGAACCGGCGCGGCTCCCAGTGCAGCCGCCCGGCGTCGACGTGGGCACGCAGCGCCGGCGTCAGTTCGGGCGAGACCAGCAGGACGTCCGCGCCGGCGTCGAGCAGCGCCGGCACCCGCCGGGTGGCGACCGCTCCCCCGCCCACGACGACCACGCGCCGCCCGTCCAGCCGCAACCCCAGGGGGTACGGGCTGGGCGACGTCGGTCCGGTCACTTCTCCGCCACCCCGGCGGAGTCGAACGTCGCCACCTCGTGCAGTACCCGGACCGCGCCGGTGACCACCGGCAGGGCGAGCAGCGCCCCGGTGCCCTCGCCGAGCCGCAGCCCCAGGTCGATCAGCGGCTCCAGCCCGAGGTGCCGCAGCGCCGCCGTGGCGCCCGGCTCGGCGCTGCGGTGCCCGGCCACCATGGCGCCCACCGCGTCCGGCGCGAACGCGGCGGCGGCGACCGCGGCGCTCACCGCGATCACGCCGTCGAGCAGCACCGGCACCCGGCGCGCGGCGGCGCCGAGGATCAGGCCGGTCAGCGCGGCGTGCTCCAGCCCGCCGACGGTCGCCAGCACACCCAGCGGGTCGGCCGGGTCGGGCTCGTGCCGGGCCAGCGCGGCCCGCACCACCGCCACCTTGCGGGCGTACGTCTCGTCGTCGACCCCGGTGCCCCGGCCGGTGGCCGCCTCGGCGTCGACGCCGGAGAACGCGGCGATGAGCGTGGCGGACGGGGTGGTGTTGCCGATGCCCATGTCGCCGGTGAGCAGGATGCCCGCCCCGGCGTCGATCAGCTCGCCCGCGACCCGGATACCGGTCTCGACGGCCGTGCGGGCCTCGTCCCGGGTGAGCGCGGCGGTGACCGTCATGTCGCGGGTGCCGGCGCGGACGTTCGCGGACACCAGACGCGGCCCGGCCGGGTCGGCGGACTCGGCGCCGGGGATCGGGGTGGCCACGCCGACGTCCACCACCGTGACCGAGGCGCCGGCCTGGCGGGCGAACGCGTTCACCACCGCGCCGCCGGCCAGGAAGTTGGCGATCATCTGGGCGGTGACCTCCTGCGGCCACGGGGTCACGCCCTGGGCGTGCACGCCGTGGTCACCGGCGAAGATCGCCACCGCGGCCGGCTCGGGCAGCGGCGGCGGGCAGGCGCCGGCCAGCCCGGCGAGACGTACCGAGAGCGGCTCCAGGGCGCCGAGCGAGCCCGCGGGCTTGGTCAGCCGCCCCTGCAACTCGCGGGCCGCCGCCATGGCGGCCTCGTCCAGCGGCCGGATCGCCGCGACTGTGGACTCCAGCATCATGCCTCCAGGATCCGTGCCAGCGTCTCGATGAACGCGTCTGTGGTGCCCCTGTCGCGTACGGCGATCCGGAGCCAGTCCGGGCCGAGCCCGGGGAACGTGTCGCCCCGGCGTACCGCCCAGCCGTGCGCGCGCAGCCGCTCCCGTACGTCGGCGGCGCCGGCCACGTGGATCAGGACGAAGGCGGCGGCGGGGCGGCCCGCCACGCGTACCCCGGGCAGGCCGGACAGGCGGGCCACCAGGTGGTCGCGGTCGGCGGCGAGTTCGGCGGCGATGGCGCGTTCGGCGGCGACGGCGGCCGGCGCGGCGCAGGCGGTGGCGGCGGCGAGCGCGGGGGTGGAGACCGCCCAGAGCGGCTGCGCGGCGGCGAACCGGGCCAGCAGCGCGGGGTCGCCGAGCAGGTAGCCGATCCGCAGCCCGGCCAGGCCCCAGGTCTTGGTGAGGCTGCGCACGACCACGAGGCCGGGCAGGTCGCGACGCGCGGCCAGGGACTCGGGCTCGCCGTCGACGCCCGGCGCGGTGGTGGTGTCGGCGAAGGCCTCGTCGACCACGAGCACCCGTCCGGGGCGGGCCAGCGTGGCGATCGCCTCCACCGGGTGCAGCACGGAGGTCGGGTTCGTGGGGTTGCCGATCATGACCAGGTCGGCGTCTTCCGGGACGCTCGCCGGGTCCAGGCGGAAGCCGTCGGCCGGGTCGAGCAGCACCCGGTCCACCCGGTGCCCGGCGGCCCGCAGCGCGGCTTCCGGCTCGGTGAACTGGGGGTGCACCACGACGGGGTGGCGGACGCCGGACAACGCGCGAGCGATCAGGACGAAACCCTCGGCGGCGCCGGCGGTGAGGAGTACCTCTTCCGGGGGTCGCCCGTGCCGGTGAGCGACGGCGGCGCGGGCCGGCGCCGGGTCCGGGTACGCGGCCAGGTCGCCCAGCGCGGCGGTGACCGGGTCGGCCAGCCAGTCCGGCATCGGGGCGCGGCGCACGTTGACCGCCAGGTCGACCAGGCCGGGCGTGGCCTCGGCGTCCCCGTGGTGGCCCAAGTCGGGCTCGTCGAGCGCGGCGGCGCTCCCGGTCGATGGTGCGGGCATGTCCGCGATCCTGCCGGGTAGCCGCCGCCCGGGACAGCGCATCCCGGCGTGGGTCGCGTCACGGTCCGCCGGTTTATGAGTTCTTCTCATTTCCGAATCGGAAATGTCATAGCTTGACCCCGTGAGCAGTCGTCCCCTTGCTTCCGCTGGCCGTCTCGTTCCTCTTCTCCGCGCCGGGCTGATCGCCGGCATCGTGGTCGCCGCCGCCCTGTATCCGCTGGTCGCCGTCACCGGCATCGGGGCCAAGGCCACCGCGCACGCGATCGAACAGAAGACGAGCATCCTCAAGACCGCGCTGCCGGCCGAGACCTCGTACGTCTACGCGCCGGACGGCAAGACGGTGCTGACGATGTTCTACGAGGAGTACCGGCAGTACACCAAGATCGAGAACATGTCGCCGAACATCCAGCAGGCGATCGTCGCCGCCGAGGACAACCGCTTCTACCAGCACCACGGCGTCGACCCGAAGGGCGTGGCGCGAGCTTTCGTCTCCAACGCCCGATCCGGCGGCGTCTCCCAGGGCGCCTCGACGATCACCATGCAGTACGTGCGGATGGCGCTGCGGGACAGCGCGACCACGCCCAAGGAGGTCCAGGAGGCGACCCAGCAGACCAGCCTGCGCAAGGTCAAGGAGATGCGCATGGCGCTGGACATCGAGAAGCACCTGACCAAGGAACAGATCCTGGAGCGCTACCTCAACTCGGCCTACTTCGGTCACCGCGCGTACGGGATCTACGCCGCCTCGCAGATCTTCTTCTCCAAGACGCCGGCCACGCTCACCCCGGTCGAGGCGGCCACGCTGGCCGGGCTGGTGAAGTCGCCGTCGGAGTACGACCCGATCACCTCCGACCAGAAGGAGGCCACCGGCCGGCGCAACTACGTGCTGGACAACATGGCCCGCCTCGGTTACCTGTCACCCGACGCCGCCGCGGCGGCCAAGGGCCAGCCGATCAAGCTGAAGCTGACCGACCCGCCGAACGACTGCGCCGCGATCGACGGCGGGCACCGCAGCTGGGGCTTCTACTGCGACTACCTGAAGAACTGGTGGAGCGCCCAGCCCGCGTTCGGCGAGAACCGGCTGGAACGGATGGACAAGCTGCGCCGCGGCGGCTACCGGATCGTGCTCGCGCTCGATCCGAAGACGCAGGCGGCGGCGGAGAAGAACGTGGGCGCCAAGGACAACACCGGCAGCCCGTTCGCCAACGGCATCGTGGTCGCCGAGCCCGGCACCGGGCGGATCAAGGCGATGGCGGTGAACCGGAACTACTCGCTGGACCTGGCCGAGAACCCGAACAGCTCGAACCCGGAGGCCGGACCGAAGGTCAAGGCGAACTACCCGAACACGGTGGCGCCGCTGCTCGGCGGCGGGACGCTCCCGGGCTACCAGGCCGGTTCGACGTTCAAGATGTTCCCGATGCTCGCCGCGCTCAACGCCGGGATGCCGCTGTCCACCGCGTACGACTCGCCGTACACGTACAAGTCGGCCGTCTACGACGGGTGGGCCCCGTCGAACGCCAGCGGCGCGATGACCGGGCGGCAGACCATGTGGTCCGGGTTCGGCAAGTCGGTGAACACCTACTTCGTCCAGCTGGAGGAGAAGATCGGCGCGGACGCCGGGGTGCGGCTGGCCGAGCAACTGGGGCTGCGCTGGCGTACCGACGTGGACAAGGAACAGGCGTCGCCGGGCAAGGCGAAGAAGTGGGGCGCGTTCACGCTCGGCGTCTCCGACGCCACCCCGCTGGAGATGGCGAACGCGTACGCCGCCATCGCCGCCGACGGGCGCTACTGCGAGGCGATCCCGGTCAACGCGATCATGAACCGGGACGGCACACCGGCCACGTACAGCACGCCGGGCGGGGTGCAGCGGGAGGTCGCCAAGCCGCGGTGCCGCCAGGTGGTGAACGCGGACGCGGCCCGGGCCGCCACGGACGCGGCGCGCTGCCCGACCGGCGACACCCCGGCGAAGGGGAGCTGCGGCGGCTGGTCGACGGCCGACAGCGTCCGCGGCACCGTGGGCCGGCCGGTCGCCGGCAAGACGGGTACGACGGACAGCACCCGGTCGGCGTGGTTCGTCGGCTACACGCCGGAGCTCGCGGCGGCGAGTTTCATCGCCGACCCGGACAATCCGTTCAACGCGGTGGGTGACGGGCAGTCGCAGATCCCGGTGAACGCGGTGGCGCAGACCCTGCGGGATTCCCTGAAGGGTCAGCCGACCCGCCAGTTCACCCCACCCTCGGACCAGATAGTCGGCTGACCCGCCCCGATCCGCCCGGGGGTGCGCCCGGGTAGTCGATCAAGGAGTTTGCGTCCGGATCGCCTGATCCGCCGACGCGAGCTCCTTGATCGACGTTTCCGTCACCTTGCGGTCAGGCGGGCGCCGGCACGGGCGCCAGCGCGGCGGCCACCAGCCGGGCCGCGACGTCCGGGTGCGCGGCCCAGTGCGGCACGAGCTGCGAGGCGTGCACGGCCTGCCGGACGAAGCCCTCCGGGTTGCCGCCCTCCCAGCGCCAGGCCGGCCGCTCACCGGCCCGCGGCGTGAGCACTGCCGCGTGCTGCTTGTGCCCGGTCACCGTCGTACCGGCCGGGGCCACCACGCTGTCCGTGACCGCCGTGGCCG
>NZ_JAGPXV010000362.1:0-6011 GCF_018070405.1 Micromonospora sp. D75 | reverse complement strand
AAGCTGTACATCAGGCGGGTCGCCTGCTCGGCCAGGTCACGCGGCAGCCCCCGGTCGACGAGCGACTCGATGTGCGCCGCGATGGCCTCCCGCTCGGTGCCCCAGAACCGGTGCTCCAGGTCCGGCAGGAGCTGGGCCACGCCGCCACGCAGCCGGTCGATCTCCGCCGGCACGTCGATCGGCGACCGGCGGTTGGTGACCAGCCAGCGCACCGCGCGGTCGAGCAGCCGCCGGGTGTCCAGGTAGACGGCGGTCTGCAGCTCGGGCGAGACCTTGTTGTCCAGCGCCTCGACCGCGTCCCAGAGGTCACGCAGGCCGAACACCTCGCGGACCACCACGTACGCCCGGAGCACGTCCGCCGCGGAGGCGGCCGTCTCCTCGACCACCCGGAAGACGAACGAGATGCCGCCCCGGTTGATCGCCTCGTTGACCAGGACCGTGGTGACGATGTCCCGGCGCAGCCGGTGCCGGCCCATCCGGTCGGCGAAGCGCTGCCGCAGCGGCGTCGGGAAGTAGTTGACCAGGATGTCGGTCGTCCACTCCTCGTCCGCCAGGCCCTCGCCGACGATCTCGCGCTCCAGCACGATCTTGACGTACGCGAGCAGCACCGCGAACTCCGGCGCGGTCAGCCCGCTCTCGGTGCGGACCGCCAGCTCCTCGTCCGACGGCAGCGCCTCCAGGGCCCGGTCCAGCGCGCCGGACCGCTCCAGGTCGTTGATCATCCGCCGGTGCACCGGGAGCAGCGAGGCGGCCTGGGCCTGGGCGTTGTTCAGCGCCCGCGCCTGGTCGTAGTTGTCCCGCAGCACCAGCTCGGCGACCTCGTCGGTCATCCGGGCCAGCAGCTCGTCACGCTCCGGCCGGTCCAGCTCCCCGTCGGCCACCGCCGTGTTGAGCAGGATCTTGATGTTGACCTCGTGGTCGGAGCAGTCCACACCGGCCGCGTTGTCGATGAAGTCGGTGTAGATGCGGCCGCCGGTCGACGCGTACTCGATCCGGCCCTGCTGGGTGAAGCCCAGGTTGCCGCCCTCGCCGACCACCCGGCAGCGCAGGCTCTTGCCGTCCACCCGGATGGCGTCGTTGGACTTGTCGCCGACCTCGGCGTTGGTCTGGCTGGACGCCTTGACGTAGGTGCCGATGCCGCCGTTCCAGAACAGGTCCACCGGCGCGGTGAGGATCGCCTTCATCAGCTCCTGCGGGCTGAGCTGCGTGACGTCCTCGTCGAGGCCGAGCACCGCGCGGACCTGCGGCGAGATCGGCACCGACTTCGCCGTACGCGAGTGGACGCCGCCGCCTTCGGAGATCAGCTCGCGGTCGTAGTCCTCCCACGACGAGCGCGGCATGTCGAACAGCCGCTTGCGCTCCTCCCACGACCGGGCCGAGTCCGGATCCGGGTCCAGGAAGATGTGCCGGTGGTCGAACGCGGCCACCAGCCGGATGTGCTTCGACAGCAGCATCCCGTTGCCGAACACGTCGCCGGACATGTCACCGACGCCGACCACAGTGAAGTCCTGCGTCTGGGTGTCGTGCCCCAGCTCCCGGAAGTGCCGCTTGACCGACTCCCAGGCGCCCCGGGCGGTGATGCCCATCTTCTTGTGGTCGTAGCCGGCCGAGCCGCCGGAGGCGAACGCGTCGCCCAGCCAGAAGCTGTGCGCCTCGGAGATCTCGTTGGCGATGTCGGAGAACGTCGCGGTGCCCTTGTCGGCGGCCACCACCATGTACGGATCGTCGCCGTCGTGCCGGACCACGTCCTCGGGCGGCACGATCTCGCCGCTGACGATGTTGTCGGTGACGTCCAGCAGCGCGGAGATGAACTCCTTGTAGCAGATCACCGCCTCGTCCCGGTCGCCCGGCTTCTGCTTGAGCACGAAGCCGCCCTTGGCGCCGACCGGCACGATCACCGCGTTCTTCACCATCTGCGCCTTGACCAGGCCGAGCACCTCGGTCCGGAAGTCCTCGCGCCGGTCGGACCAGCGCAGGCCGCCGCGGGCCACCGGCCCGTAGCGCAGGTGCACGCCCTCGAACCGGGGCGAGTAGACGAAGATCTCGAACTTGGGTCGCGGCGCGGGCAGGTCCGGGATGGCCTGCGGGTCCAGCTTGAACGCCACGTACGGCTTGGGCCGCCCGCCCACCGGCTTCTGGTAGAAGCTGGTGCGCAGCGTGGCCTGGATCAGCGTCAGGTAGGCCCGCAGGATGCGGTCCTGGTCGAGGCTGGCCACCTCGTCCAGCGCCTCGCCGATCGCGTCGACCAGCTCACCGCTGCGCTGCCGCCGCTCGTCGAGCGTGGTGGCGCCCGGGGCGAACCGGGTCTCGAACAGCTTCACCAGCAGTTCGGCGATCTGCGGGTACGCGATGAACGTCTGCTCCATGTACTCCTGGGAGAACACGGTGCCGGCCTGGCGCAGGTACTTCGCGTACGCGCGCAGCACGACGACCTGCCGCCAGGTGAGCCCGGCCCGGAGCACCAGCTCGTTGAAGCCGTCCACCTCGGCCTCGCCCCGCCAGGCGGCGGCGAAGGCGTTCTCCACGTGCGGACGTACCTCGGCCAGGTCCTGGTGCCGCTCGGGCAGCTCCAGACCGAAGTCGTAGAGCCAGATCCGGCCGTCGACGCGCTCCACCTCGTACGGGTGCTCGTCGACCACCTTCACACCGAGCGAGTGCAGCACCGGCAGCACGGCGGAGAGCATCATCGGCTCGCCGTACCGGTAGACCTTGAACCGCACGTCCATCGCCTCGTCGGCGTCGGCGGCGCGGGCGGCGTACGGACGCGGCGGCGCCTGCTTGCGGAACAGGTGCATCTCCAGCTGGCCGGGCTCCTCCAGCAGCTCCAGCTTCGCCAGGTCCTTCATCGCCTCGTACGGCGTGTGCCCGTCCTTGTAGCCCTCCGGGAACGCGTCGGCGTACCGGGCGAACAGGTGCTTGGCCTGCTCGTCGCCGAGCTTGCGCTCCAGCACCAGCCGGTAGTCGTCGTCCCAGAGGCGGGTCGCGTCGGCCAGCTCCTCGGCGAGCAGGTCGGCGTCGATGTCACCGGGCGGGTTGTTCGGGTCGGTCCGCACGATGAAGTGCACGCGGGCCAGCATCGACTCGGTCACCCGGGTGGTGTAGTCGACGCCGACGCCGTTCAGCTCGCGCAGCAGGATGTCCTGCATGCGCAGCCGGTTCTGCGTGGTGAACCGGTCCCGCGGCAGGTAGATCAGGCAGGAGATGAACCGCCCGTACGCGTCGCGGCGCAGGAACACCCGCAGCTGCCGGCGGCCCGCCATCCGCAGCACGCCGATCACCGCGTGGTAGAGGTCGTCGGTCTTGATCTGGAACAGCTCGTCGCGCGGGTACGTCTCCAGGATCTGCAACAGGTCCTTGCCGGAGTGGCTGCGCAGGCTCAGGCCCGAGCGGTCGAGCACCTCGGCGACCTTGCGCCGGACCACCGGCAGCTCCTGCACGCTGGTCCGGTACGCGGCGGTGGAGAACAGGCCCAGGAAGCGCCGCTCCCCGACCACCTCGCCGGCCTCGTTGAAGATCTTGAAGCCGATGTAGTCGAGGTACGCCGAGCGGTGCACGGTGGCACGCGAGTTGGCCTTGGTGATGATGAGCAGGCGCTTCTCCAGCACCTTCTCGTGCGCCTCGGGCGTCATCGAGTTCAGCGACCGGGCCTCCGGCGAGTCCGACCGCAGGATGCCCAGGCCGGTGCCGAGCACCGCCTCCAGGGCCTGCCCGCCGCCGCGCGCGCCGTCGGCGTCGACCAGGCGGTACTCGCGGTAGCCGAGGAACGTGAAGTGGTCGTGCGCCAGCCAGCGCAACAGCTCCACCGAGTCGGTGATGTCCTTTTCCGGCACCGGCGGGCGGTTGTCCGACGTCCGGGCGGCGGCCAGCTCGTCGGCGAGCGCGAGGGCCCGCTGCCGCATCTTCGGCCAGTCCTCGACCGCCTCGCGCACGTCGGTGAGCACCCGCTGCAACTCGCGGCGCAGCGCCTCCCGCTCGGCCGGGTCGCGGACCGGGTCGATCTCGATCCGCATCCAGCTCTCGACCAGGTCACCGGCGATGGCGTCGTCCGGCTCCACGTCCGCCGAGACCTCGGTGAGCCGGCCCAGCGGCTCGCGCCGCACCACGACCAGCGGGTGCACCAGCAGGTGCACGTCGAGGTGACGGGAGTTGAGCAGGGCGGTCACCGAGTCGACCAGGAACGGCATGTCGTCGGTGACGATCTCGACGACCGTGTGGTGCTGCTCGGCGTCCGGCTCGTGGATGCGCAGCTTCAGCTCGCCCGGAACCCGCTGCTGGGCCAGGTCCCGGTGGGCCCGGGCCGCCTCCAGCATCTCCTCGGCGGTGAAGCCGATCAGCTCCTCGTCCGGCGCGAACCGCCAGAAGCGGTCCACGAGTGTGGCCGCGTCGTGGTCGTCGCCGGCCAGCGCGACCGCCTGGGCGACCAGCCGCTCCGCGTTGGGAACGGGCTCGTCCAGCTCGGCGTCCTCCGACTCGTCGGCCAGTGCCTGCGTGGGCAGGCCCAGGTCGTAGAGGGTGTCGATGCTGGAACCGGTCATCCCGGTCACTCCTGTGTCGAGACGGCTGAAACCGTCCCCGTCGGTCGCCGAATCGAAGCTGTCGTCGTCCCGGCCGGTGTCAGCCTGCCGGAGGTCGGGTCCCGGTTTGATCGCCGGACGCCGGTCCATCGGTGCCACTCCCCTCGACCCACCGCACTGTGGGTCACTCTGCCGCCCAGCCTAGGCCCTACCGCGTGGTACCTCCCGCGGCGGACCACCGGCCGGACGTCCGGATCGGGACTCTGTCCTTTCACCCGTTGCGGGTTCGTGGTCGGCCGCCCGCGGAGTACCCCGACTGGCGATGTTCATCACACTGCCACACGGGGCTTTCCGCGCTGCCGGAGGCCGTGGCGGGGCGGTGGTGAGCGCCGGGCCGTACTAGCGTGCAGGGCAGTTGAGCACCGGAGGGACCGCTTCATGCCCGTGTCGTACCCCGTCCGCCCCAGCCGTCACACCCGTCGTCGCCTCCTCGCGGGGCTGGCCGCCGCCCTGGTCACAGCGGGCGCGCTGACCGGCTGCTCCGGCGACGACGGCCCGGAGGCGGCCGTCGAGGCGTTCCTCGGCGGCTGGCGCTCCGGCGACCTGCAGGCGGTCGGCTTCATCCAGCCGGCCGGCGGGCGGGTGGCGGCCGGCGAGGTGACCAAGCAGCTCCAGGCGCTCGCCGGTGAGCTGGCCGCCAACCCGCCGGAGCTGACGCGCACCGGCGAGATCACCACCAAGGGCGACGTCGCCACCGCCCGGGTCAAGGTGAGCTGGGCACTCCCCGGCGGCGCCCGCTGGGCCTACGAGAACCCGGTACGCCTCAAGCGCGGCGGCGACGACCAGTGGCAGGTGATCTGGGAACCGGCTGTGGTGCACGAGAAGCTGGAGAGCGGCGACCGGATCGCGCTGCGGCGGGAGCCGGCGCAGCGCGCCGGCGTGCTGGACGCCGCCGGCCAGCCGATCGTCGCGCCGCGCCCGGTGGTCCGGGTGCAGGTCGTTCCCGGCGAGGTCACCGACGTGCCCGGCCTGGTCAAGAAGCTGGACGCCGCGTTCAAGGCGATCCGGCCCGCGCTCAGCCCGCCGGTCGACCTGGGCGACCTGCCCAAGCGGCTCAAGGAGGCGAAGCCGGACGGGCTCGTCGAGGTGGTGACGCTGCGTGAGGACGCATACCGGCAGATCAAGCCACGCATCTACGAGCTGCCCGGCACCCGGTTCGCCACCGACCAGCTCATGCTGGCCCCGACGCGCGAGTTCGCCCGGGCGCTGCTCGGCTCGGTCGACCAGGCCACCGCCGACGATCTGCAGGCCCACCCCGAGCGGTACGCGCGCGGCGACCTGGTCGGCCACGGCGGCCTCCAGGGCCGGTACGACGAGCGGCTGCGCGGCGTCACCGGCGTCACCGTGATCACCGAGCGGACCACCCCGGACGGCAAGGTCGAGCCGACCGGCACGGAGCTGTACCGCGCCGACCCGAAGCCCGGTCAGCCGGTGAAG
>NZ_JAGPXV010000361.1:0-6034 GCF_018070405.1 Micromonospora sp. D75 | reverse complement strand
CCGTCTGGGACCTGGCCGACCAGTGGTACGGCGTCGCAGGCGTCCTGACCGGTCCGCGCGACGACGCCACCGCCGCCGCCGGTGAGGTGAAGAGCGGATACGGCGGCGTCGGCCTGGTCGCCGGCGCGTTCGACAGGGCATGGCACAAGCTCGCCGAAGGTGAGGACGCGCCGCTGCACGTCCTCGTGGCGGCCACCGACGAGTTGGGCCGGCTGGTCGACTCCTGCGGCTGCGACATCGAGGGCGCGAAGCTCGAAGCCTGGATCGAGCTGGGCATCCTGGTCGTGGAGCTGCTGGCCCTGGCGGTGGCCGCCGTGCTCACCCTGGGCGCCGCCTCCCCGGCGGCCGCCGCCGCGATCACCGCGACGAGGGTCGTCGTCCAGCAGATCTTCAAGCGCCTGGTGGCCCAGCTCGCCCGCAAGGCGGTCAAGCAGGGGCTCAAGGAGGCGGGTGAGCGGGCCGCGAAGGAGGCGGCAAAGGCCGGTGCCCGTGGACTGGCCCGACGGGCGGCGCTCGGCGGCCTGGTGGAGGCCGGTCAGGAAGCGGGTACCAACCTCGCGACGCAGGCGTATCAGAACACCACCGGCCGACGTGACGGCCTGGACCTGACCGACGTGAGCACGTCGGCTCTCGGCGGCTTCGCCGGTGGGGCGGTCGCGCCGCTCGCGGGTCTGGGCCGTCATGCGAGCGGGCGGTTCGCCGAGATCGGCGAGCGGTTCGGCCGGGAGATGGCCGGGGAGACTCTGGCCGAGACCGCGGCCGGATTGGCCACCGGTCACGGCCCGTCGCTGGAGGATCTCGCGCGCGCCGCGGCGTCCGGCGCGACCGGCTCCGCCACCGGCCAGACCGACTCCGCGCTGCAACGCCGCCTCGACGGGCAGTTGAGCGGGCTGACCGTTCCGCCGGTCGGGCTGGACGTGCCACCCGTCGGCGACCCCGTCGGGCTCATCCCGGCCCAGCGGGTCGCCGAGCCGGTCGTCCAGGGCGGCGATGCGATCGCGGGCGCCGTTCCCGTGACATCGACGCACGTCTCGCCCCAGGTCGTCGGCCCGCACCCGCTCGCCGTGGACCTGCCCCGCTCCGCGCCGGAACCCCCAACGACGCCGCTCGGCGATGCCGTCCCGCACGACGTGGCACGTCCGACGGTCGCCGCGAGCCCCACGTTGTCCTCGGTGATCACGGACGCGCCCGGCGTCCACAGCGGCGCGGGTCCGGTGGCGGCGCCGATCGACCACCCCACGCCGTCCCCGACCAACTCGATTCACACAGCAGCAGTGCCGACGACACTGCCAGCATCCCCTGCCGACCACCCGCAGGTCGCGACGCCACCCGCGGCGGACCGGGCCGTTCCCACCAGCAATGGAGGTCAGGCAGGACCGCCTCCGGCCTCACCGGTCAGCGCTCAGCCGGGACCGCATCCGGGAGCGCCGGCCGTGGGGCCCGACCCCCGGCCGGGGCCGAATCCCCGTTTCCCGCTGCTGGAGTCCTTGGCTCCGCATCACCCTCCCACCGACTCCCCAACGCCCCACCCCGGCCCGTTCGATGTCCAGCCGCGGCCCCGCGAGACCGCCGAGCAGCGTGCCGCGCGGCTGAAAGCTGATCGGGAGGGCCTCGACCGGCGGCGCTACCAGGGCTATCTGCAGTCTCAGCGTGCCCTGCACGAGGAGAACCGGCAGCAGGCGCAGATCAAGGAACTGCGTGACCTCGCCGAACAGCACTACGAGGCGGCGCGTTGGCTCCTCACGCAGGCACACGAGCTGCGCCAAGCCGGGCAACACGACCTCGCTGACCGGCACGTGCGGGAAGGGCGGCGGCGAGAGCGCCTGCACTACCGGGCCGTCGACGAGGTGGAGGCGGTGCGTGCCGGCCAGCGTCTGCCGCGCGAGGTGATGGTCGAGGACGACCTCGACTTCTACCGGATCAACGACGACGTGGCGGACCTGGCCGTCGGCGCGGTCGAGACGGCCGACCATTCCGCGCTCACCGGCCACGGCCACCCCGAACCGATCGACAGGTCCCGGCCCTACGGCCGCCGGGGAGGGCTCCGGCCACCGCTCGCGCTGCATCAGACCGACCTGGAACGGCAGATGCCCCGCAACCCGGACGGCAGCGTCGCGCGTACCGCCGATCCCCGGCGTGGCGGATGGTTCCGCCTGGCGAACGACGGCGGACCGGCGGCGGACGCGACCCGGGGCATCAACTGCCTCGACTGCACCCTGTCGCTGTTCGAGACATGGGTCCACGGACGGCCGCGGGTCGCCGCTCCGCGTACGTTCGACGGCTACCTCGGCGGTGACGTGCTCCGCCCGGTGGGCGGCGAGGCGGACGGACCGCTGCGGGTCGAGCAGACCACTGGCGGCCGGTTCCAGAACCTGTGCCCGGTCGACCGGCCCGGCATCACCGGCCCGCAGCGCCAGTGGCTGGTGGATCGCGGCTACCGCGACCTCTACGCGCAGTTGGCGTCGGGCGGCCACGGCAGCTATGCCTTCCTCATCACCAGCTTCGAGGGTGGCGGATCGCACGCCTGGGTGGCGTTGAACCAGAACGGCACGATCCTCTTCCTCGACCCGCAGTCGGGCGCCGTCGCCGACCGGCCGCTCTACCACCACAGCGGTCGCCCGTTCGAGGGCAACGTGGTCGGCGTCGACGCGCTGGTGCTCGGCCCTGACGGACGGCCGATGCCGCTCACCGGCCGCCCGCCCGGCACGTTCAACGTCCTGCCCGAGCCCTTGCCCCGCCCGGCGCCGCCACGCCTGCCCGAGCCGCCGCCGGCCGACGACGGGAACGCGCCGGACTTCAATCACGTCCACCTGCTCGGCGAGTCCACCACTTTCCACACCCGGGCGGACGCACCCCCGCCGGGCAGCGCGCCGCCCGTCGAGCCGCAACCCGACCGGGTACGCGAGGAACACCGGCAGGCGCACGCCGACCGGATCGCCGGCGGGCTCTACGTACGCGACGTGCTCGCCGAGAGCGGAAGCCTCGACGCGGCCTTCGCCGCCGGGGTGACACCCGTGGAGCTGGCGCAGGCCGCCGACGCGCCGACGCTGCGGCGGCTCGCACCCGGGCTGGACGATGCCGCAGCGGCCGACCTCAGCCGGCTGTTCGCCGACCCGCGCGTGCAACGGATGCTCGACCAGAGCTGGGAGGCGCCGCCGCGACGGGAGGAGTTGCTGGCCGAGACGCTGGTACGGCAGCTCGCCGAGCGGCCCGACCTGGTCCGGATGATCCTGGCCACACCGGAACTCGCGAACTCGCTGACCGCGCGACCGCTGACCCTGCATCACCTGGCCAGCCACCAGCAGGCCATCGACGTACTCGGCGAGGTCATCAACGACATAGCCGTCCGCGGGGCCGAGGCGGTGATCGCGCCCGAGCCACTGAAACCCCACTCGACGCCTGTCAGCCAAGCCCAGCGTCAACTCACCAGTTCGGTAGCAGCGCGCAGTCAGTCGACACTGCAGCTCGGATTCGATGAGACGCGACGCCATGATGAGGTGTATCGCCTCGCATACATCGACCGGCTCTATGCAGATGCGGCGGTCGCCCAGGAACAGTTGAACACACTCGCCGTCAAGCTCGCTGCGGACGAGGGCAGGCCCGACTGGAGAAGCGAGCCCAAGAGCCGGGAGCGGGTTCTCGACAAGCTGGAGGCTGAGTACGGGTATGACGCGTCGCAGCTCAAGGACTTGGCTGCGGCCAAAGTGCAGTTCCATACCCTCGACGCGGTCTACCAGGCGCTTGGACGCCTTGAAGCCGATCCAGAGATCGTGATCCTGCACATAAAGGACCGCTTCCTTAAGCCGCAGGCCAGCGGTTACCGAGACATACTGCTGAATCTCGGAATGCCGAACGGTCATGTGGCAGAGCTTCGGCTGCACCTGGTGTCGCTCGACGACGTCGCAGAGTGGGAGCATGCGCTGTACGAGATCCGACGCGATCTGGAAGCGGTGGCTGAGATCGAGGGCAGGTCGTTGACGCAGGGTGAACGCGCTATACGTGATGGACTTCTCCGGAGAGCGCAGAGTGCCTACTGGGGCAAGGTGCAGGAGAGTCTTGGGGAGGAATCACCGCGATGAGGCAGGTGGAGGGCTTGCAGCTGCCGAAGTTCTTCGACTACTACCACTCTCCCCTGAAGCTTGTAGCCACCCCCGACGGCGGCGTAGCGGGCTGGATCCTGTTCAAGGACACCGGAGGCTGGCGCGAGGCCAACAATCTCATCGACAAGGTGCTTTTCGTCGGCGGCGACGAGATCAATGAGATATCGCGAGATGAGTTCATTCAGCTCACTGAGCATGAACGGGGCCGTTATCTGAGTGGTGACGGTCCGATCTTCGCTCTCTACGAGACCGTTCGGGCAATCCAGGACACGCTACGGGAGGAGCGTCGGTATCCGACGCCCCAGGAGCAGGCGTTGATCAGGGGAGTCAGGCGGCGGACCTTCGTGATGTTCGAGGAGCAGCTCCAGCAGGCCGGTGACCCCGCCGCCGACCCCACCATCGCCGCCACCCCCTCCTGACACGCCATGTCCGTCGACGAAGATCCGGCCGTGCCGTACGTGCCGCCCGCCGACGCGACGGAGGCGAGGCGCGTACAGGAGGAGCTGCGGTCGCGGGTGGACCTGGTGGGGCCCGGTCCCGCCGCGCCCGCGACGGTGGTCGGCCTGGACGTGGCGTACGCGCAGGACGGTGATTGACGCAGTCAGCCTCGCCGTGGTGGACGAGGCGGTGTGGGTGGGGCGGCCCGCCTTTCCGTACGTGCCGGGGCTGTTCGCCTTCCGGGAGATGCCGGCGCTGCTGGCCGCGTTGGACCGGCTGACCGTCCGCCCGGAGCTGCTGGTGTGCGACGGGCACGGGCTGGCGCACCCGCGCCGGTTCGGGCTGGCCTGCCATCTGGGTCTGGTGACCGGGCTGCCCGCGATCGGCGTGGGGAAGACGCCGCTCGTCGGCTCGTGGACCGGGCCGGGCCCCGAGCGTGGTGACAGCGCCGACCTGTGTGACGAGGGCGACGTGGTCGGGCGGGTGCTGCGTACCCGGGACGGCGTCCGGCCGGTCTTCGTCAGCGTCGGGCACCGGATGGGGTTGGACAACGCGGTCGAACGGGTACTGGCACTGACGCCCCGGTACCGGCTGCCGGAGACGACCCGGACGGCCGACCAACTGTGCCGCCGGGCGCTCGCCTCGGCCGTCGTCTCCGGCGGTGACCTGGACCGGCGGTGATCGCGTGGCGCGGCACACATGTGGCGTGGTCGATGCGAAGGTGCCCTCCGGGCCCGGTAGTAACCTGACCGGCGGATCCGGTCCGGACGCAACGGTGAGGTGGGGATGTCGGTGGGGCGGCACGCGGCGCGGTGGGCCATTGTCGGCGCGCTGCTGGGTGGCCTGATCGCCGTACCGGCGTCGCCGGCGTCGGCCCGGGACGACCGGGTCGGGCTGCGCTCGGCGGGCAGCTTCACCGCCGGGGGTTCGCCGGGTGGCGTGACTGTCGAGGTGCGCAAGCGCACCGACGGCTGCGTGCAGCTGCGTACCGCGATCGGGCTCCGGTTGGAGGGCCTTCGGGCGGACCAGGTGCGGGTGCAGGTGGCCGCCGGCGACGGCTGGATGCCGGTGCCGGTCTCCGGTGGTGACGGCGCGGTCGCCACCGCCCAGGTCGCGCCGGTCGACCGGCCGCTGTGCAAGGGCAAGGGCGCCACCGTGCGCTACCGGGTGTCCTTCCTGGCCGGCGTCGTCGGCGTGCGGTTTGAACTGGCGGGCGAGGCGAGCGCCGCGTACGGTGACGTGCTCGGCCGGGCCGGTGGGTCGGCCCGGCTGGTGGGCGCGCCGCGTACGCCGAGCCCGAGTCCGTCCCGCAAGCCCTCGCCGACGCCCAGCGCGAGCGAGACCACACCGGCCGAGGCGACTGACACGTCGCCGGTCGCCGCTGCCGTCGCCCCGGCCACCGCCGCGGCCGACGACTCGTCGTTCGGAGGTTCCATGATCATGTGGTTCGGTATCGGGCTGGTGCTCGTC
This sequence comes from Micromonospora sp. D75, assembly GCF_018070405.1. Classification (NCBI taxonomy): domain Bacteria; kingdom Bacillati; phylum Actinomycetota; class Actinomycetes; order Micromonosporales; family Micromonosporaceae; genus Micromonospora; species Micromonospora sp. D75. Next base: position 26 of record NZ_JAGPXV010000361.1, on the reverse strand, counting down.
GGCGCCGCGCTCATCGTCCTGCTGCT
>NZ_JAGPXV010000360.1:0-6069 GCF_018070405.1 Micromonospora sp. D75 | reverse complement strand
GACCGGCGCGGTCCGCGGCGTCACGGTCGGTGGAGGCGGCGCCGCCGTGGTCCCCTCGTCGGACCGTTCGGAGCCGATCTCACAGGCCGTCACGGCCGGTGCCATCAAGGCCAGGCCCAGCACGGCAGCCATCGTCAGTCGTAACCGTCGTACCACCGCAACCTCTCCCCAGGACGGTCGCCGGCCACGGTGGGGCCCTGACGGATCCGCGTGAGCGGAGAGGCACGCCGGGCCGGGCGGGCGACCCCTGGCACTCTACCCGGGGAGGAGCGCTCAGGCGGGGTAGCCGAGCTCGGTCAGCAGCGGTCCGGCCTGCTCCAGCACATCGGCCAGATCCTTTTCGGTCAGTCGCTGCCGCCAGCGCCCCACCGAGCCCGGCCGGGCCTTGGCGAAGCGGGCGTGCAACGCCGCCCGGCCGGCCGGGTCGCGTACCTCCAGGAAGTCGGCGACCACCTCGGCGGCCTCCGCCGGCCGGGTGACGACGTCCTCGTAGCGCAGGTGCCGCACCCGGTCCGCGGGCAGCTCGGCGAGCTGGGTGAGCGCGCTGCTTGTGAAGCGCCGCCACATCCAGGCCGACCGGCCCAGGTCGGAGACCTGCGTGAACTCGTCGCGCCGCTCCGGCTCCACCCAGAACCGCGGCGCGGCGCCCCAGGGCGTACCGCCCCGGCCGCTGCGACCGGTGCCGGTGGACGAGGCGTTCAGCCAGGGCTGCTCGGCGTGCGACACCGCCACGTCCCGGCCGTCCCGGTAGACGTGCAGGAAGACCGCGTCCGGGAAGACCTCGGTCAGGAACGGCACGATGAAGCAGTTCTCCGGGTCCTTCTCGGCGAAGCGCAGTCCACCGTGCCCGGACGCGGCGAGCAGCGCGCCGTAGTAGCCCCGGAAGTAGCGGGCCGCCCGCTGCGGCGTCCAGCTTCCCTCGTAGACACAGCGGGCGACCGCCTTGGTCAGGCGCGGCTCGAAGTGGTACGACACGTCCGGCAGCGCGCCGACGCAACTGCCCAGGAACGTGGTGCCGGAACGCGGGGCCCCCAGGATGAAGATCGGGCGCTCCACCTTCAGCGTGAGGCGGCGGTTGCCCGCCTCCACCGGCCGTTCCAGCTCGCGGCGTTCCTTGCGGTCCGCCAGCAGGCCGACCGCGGCGAGCTTCGCGGCCTTCACGGTGGACAGCCCGGAGTGCGGGGCGAGGGGGGAGTCGCTGGTCATCGAAGGTCCCATCGGTGCGCAGGATCGGTCAGGACTGGGCGGCCGGGTCCGACCCGGCGCGGTTGCGGCCGCGGCGAAGGGACCGCAGCGCGTCGAGGTTCAGCGTGCGCCGCCAGCGCCAGACACCCGCCGCGTACGCGGCCAGGCCGACGGCGCTCACCAGCGCGAGCACCGGCGGCGTGGCGTCGAGCAGGCTCGCCGCGCCCAGCGGCAGGCCCAGCGCCACGACGGCGAGCGCCATCGCGGTACGGGTGCCGGCGCCGAACGGGTGCAGCCGCATCGACCACCAGAGCTGGGTCAGCGGCACCAGGTTGGTGACCAGGATCGAGATCGTCCAGGCCAGAGCCGCGCCGAGGATGCCGAACCGCGGGATGAGCAGCAGGTTGCCGACCACGTTGAGCACGGTGCCGGTCATCGCGTTGTAGAACGTCCACGCGGTGCGCCCGGCCATGTTGAGCACCATGTCGACCATGCCGCAGCCGGTGGCCAGCAGCATGGTCAGCGCCAGCAGCACCACGACCCGGCGGCCGTCGGCGTAACCGGCGCCGAAGAGCGCCAGCATCGGCGTCGCGAAGGCCGCGAAGATCAGGTACGCGGGCCAGGAGAGGATCACCAGCCAGCCGGTGGCGACCTGGTAGAGCTGGCCCGCCTCGGCCCGGTCGTTGCGGGCGAACGCGGCGGCCAGCCGGTGCTGCACCGAGCTGGACAGCGCGACGCTGGAGAGCTGGCCCAGCGCCAGGAACCGGGTCGCCGCCGTGTAGATGGCCGCCTCGGCCGGCCCGCGCAGCGCGCTGAGCAGCACGATGTCCAGCCGCTGCACCACGATCGCGGCCAGGCTGCTGACCGCACGTGGCCCGGTGAAGCGCCAGAACGGCCCGGCCAGTTCACGCGCCGGCACCGGCCGGGTCACCTGCCGGCCGGCCCGGCCGACGAGCCGGCTCAGCCAGAACAGCGCGACCACCGCGGCGAGCAGGTACGGCACCACCCAGGCCAACGGCAGCGCCACGGTGGCGGACAGGCCGAGCCAGGCGGCCACCGCCACGGCCAGGAACTGCACCAGCGTGCGGCCGAGCCGCTCCACTGTCAGCAGCGGGCGCATCTGGCCGAAGCCCCGGCAGGCGGCGAGCGCGTAGTCGTTGAGCGCGGCCAGCGGCACGAACGCCAGCAGGATGCGCAGCGCGGTCACCGCCTCCGGCCCGGCCTCCGGCATGGTGGCCCGGGCCAGCGCCGGCGCGGCCAGCCAGCCGGCGAGGCCGAGCAGCGCGCCGACCGCGAGCACCGGCAGCAACCCGACCAGGATCGTGCCCCGGATCTGGTCGCGGCGGTCCAGCGTGCGCTGGCGGCTGACGAAGTAGACGGTGCCGACGTCGGTGCCGAGCCGGGCCGCCGACGCGGCGATCATGAACGCGCTGGTGGCCGCGAAGAACATGCCGGCCTCGCGGACGGACCAGCCCCGGGCGATGACGATGTTGAGCCCGAACCCGGCCACCGCGGCCAAGCCGACACCGACCAGGTTCGCGAAGCCCTGCCGGGCCGCGCCACCGAGCCCCGCGCCCGGCCCGGGCGGCGGTGCGGTGAGCGTCGGGGTGCCGCCGGCGTCCGGCCGGGTCACCGCCGCCACGACGGCACGCGTCCCCACCACGCCGCCAGCCGCTCGTCGTACGGGGCGAAGTGGTCCTCCAGCCGGGCCCGCAGCTCCGCCGACATGGGCGAACGGGACCGCGAGTTGTGCTTGCCGAACGCGATGTCCGCCCAGCGGGGCAGCCCGAGGAAGTCGCAGACCGCGTCGAAGGACGGGCGCGGGTCGGCGAAGAAGTCGTCGCTGTCGATGACGTGCATCCGCTCCCGCCCGACGAGCGCCTCCAGCCGCTCCAGCTGCTCGATGTAGCGGCCCCGGGCCAGGTACGCGTTGTGCTGCAGGTGCTCGCTCGCGTACGCGGCCGAGCGGATCATCCGCTCCCGCTCGCCCGCGGTCCGCTGCTCCTCCAGCGCCAGCGCCCGCTCGAAGTCAGACTCGGTCTCGTAGCCCCGCGCCAGCTCGTGCGAGTGCGCCGAGTACGCCCGCTCCACCGGGTCACGCAGCAGCACCAGCAGCTTCACCGAGGGCAGGTCCTTGGCGATGCGCTGCCCGGCCAGCGGGTGGAACATGTAGTACGGGCTGGACTCGCCGGTGATCCCGCGTACCCCGATCTGGGCCTTGACCGCCTCGGCCTTGGCCGTGGTGGGGAAGTGCCCGAGGTACCAGTTCATCCCCCGGTGGTAGTCCATGTCGAAGTAGTGCACGCCCTTGTGGTACGCGGGCGGCAGCACGCCGGGGTGCTGCGAGAGCGTCTTGAACAGCGAGGTGGTGCCGCAGCGCTGCGCCCCCACGATCAGGAATCCCGGCACCATCCGTGAACCGGCGGTCAACCGACCGACAGTCCGGCTCACCGACTTCACCGCGCGGAGCGCCTGCTCCCTGGCCACCGTCACGTCCCCACTCCTCACTCTCACCGGGCCCGGCGGGCCAGGTGTTCCTCCACGGCGGGCAGCAGCCAGGTGTCGACGTGCCCCAGTCGCGCACCCGCCTCCGCCTGCCGGTCGCGCAGGTAGCGCGCAGCCAGCTCCACCAGGTAGAGCACGGCGACCAGATCGGCGCCCCCACCGGTCTGGTCGAACGGTGCCAGGGTTGCCCCGGCGCCGGCGATCAGCGCACGCGCGGCCTCGACCGGTTCCACCCCGTCGTGGCTCATCGCGCCCTGCACCGCCAGGTGCAGCGCGTCGTACCCGGCCGGCACGTCCGCCTCGAACCGCTCCCAGTCCCAGACCAGCACCCGGCCGTCGGCGAGCACCGCGCTGTTGCCGCCGTTCCAGTCCCCGTGCCACGCGCCGAAGGCGACCACCGGGTCGGCGTCCGCGACGGACTTCAGCACCGCGCGCAGCCGCCCGGCCTCCGGCCGGGGTCCGAGCGCGTCCACCGCGGCGGTGAGCCGGGCCGCGTGCCCGCTGGCCGCCCACGACTCCCGGCGTACGCCGAGACAGCCGGCGACCGCCACCATGGCCGCGCGTTCGGCCGCCTGCGCGGCGGCCGGGGCGGCCCGGGGCAGCCGCACCGGCAGCGCCTCCTGCACGAGCAGCGCGTGCCCGTGCCAGTCGCCGTGGTGGCGTACCCCGGCCAGGACCACCGGGCCGAGCGGCACCTCGGCGAGGCGGCGCAGCGCGTCCGCCTCCGCGTGCACGAGCGCGCGGGTCAGCGGGTCGACGCCGAGTTTCGCGTACCCGAGGGCCCGGCCGTCCGGGGCGAGCAGTTGCAGCACCGGCTTGCGGTTCGCGCGGGCCGGCCCGATGTGCAGGCTGACCAGCGCCGGCTCACCCAGCACCTCGGCCAGGTGCGCGTCCAGCCCGCCGCCGTCGACGACCAGCCGGTCGCGGAAGACGAGCGGCCCGAGACCGAGCCGGAACGCGGTGGCGAGGCCCTGCCGGACCAGCTTGGCCTTGCGGCCGACGGCCTCGGTGGAGTGCCGGACCGCGCTCGCCGCCGCCCGGCCGGAGCCGGTGGGCACGAGCAGCCGGGGGCGGGCCGCCGAGGGCACCACCACCCAGCCGGCGCCGCCGCGGCGCAGGCTGGGCTCGGCCGGCGCGGGCCAGATCAGCCCGGCCAGTTCACCGAGGTACGCGGCACGGCCGTCGCCGTCCGGGGGTACGCGGAACACCATCAGCGGTCACCGGTCGCTTCCAGCCGGGCCCGTAGCCCGGCGATCGTGCCCTGCGGTGGCGCGGGCGCGAGCGACCGGCGGATCCGGTCGTTGCGGGCCAGCAGGGCGACAGTGATCAGGGCGTAGGCGAGGGTTGCTTCCATCGCACCGTAGGTGAACTGGAAGAAGAGCATGAGGATGAGCACGAGCGTGCCGGCGATCCCGATGGCGCTGTGGTCGCGCCGGTAGCGCCAGATGCAGTAGATGAAGAACGCGTTGTAGCAGATCGCGCCGACCCAGCCCTGCCCGACGAGCAGCGCCCAGACCTGGCCGTTGCTGCCCAGCTCCCGGTTGCCGCACTGCTTGCAGTCCTCGGACTTGCCGATGGCGATCGACCGGTTGCTGCCGATCAGAGCCCGGTTGCCGCCGTAGCCGAGGATCGGCGACTGGTTGGCCGCCCGGACCGCGCCCTGCGACAGGGTGGTGCGGATGTCGTCGCTGTGCCCGTTCTGCAGGCGTTCGTCGAAGGTGCGGCCGAGCGGGGTCGCGACGATCAGCACGCCGATCAGTCCGACCGCCAGGGCGAGCCCGCCGAGCACCACCATCCGGCCGCGCAGCGCGAGCCGCAGCGCCACGTACGCGGCGGCGATGCCGAGGCCGATCCAGAGTCCGCGGTTGAGGGAGTAGACGATCGGGAAGATCGCCGCCAGCGCGATGGCCACGCCGGCGGTACGGCGCAGCGGCTTGCCCAGCACCACCCAGCCGACGATCAGCCAGACCAGCAGGATCGCGGTGTTCTGGCCCCACGAGTTCGTGTAGGTGAACGGCGCGGACGGGCGGGGCGAGCTGGCCTCCCCCTCGATCACCTGCTGCACCTGGGCGAACTTGATCTCCATGAGCGAGGTGACGTACGGGTGGCCGGCGATCGACTGCGGCAGCACGAACCGCAGCGGCGCGACGAACCTGAGGTTCGGGAAGAGCGAGCCGATCCAGCCGCCGAGCACCACGACCACGCCCATGAACCCGAACAGTCGCACCATCCGGCGCTGGGACAGCTCCCGCTCGCGCAGGTTGTAGACGTAGAGCATGGTCACTGTCATCGCGACGTAGTTGGCGAGCCGGATGCCCCAGCCGATGTACTTGCCGCTGCCGCCGGGCGGCAGCGTGTTCGGCGCGGTGAGGTCGAGGG
>NZ_JAGPXV010000036.1:0-18954 GCF_018070405.1 Micromonospora sp. D75 | reverse complement strand
CACTTCCTGGTCCTTGACGACGCCCAGCACCCGGCGACGCGAGGCGAGATCGCAGCGCTTGGCCTTGGTGATGAGCTGCTCGGCCAGCGGACGCAGCCGCCGGGCCTTCGTCTCGGTGGTCTGGATCTTGCCGTGCTGGAACAGCGCGGTGGCCAGGTTGGCCAGCATCAGCCGCTCGTGCGCGGGGCTGCCGCCGAGGCGGGGGCCCTTGGTGGGCGTGGGCATGCTTGGTGCTCCTCAGGTGTGGCGGCAGCGCGGACTAGAGCTGCTCGGTCTCGCGGTAGTCGTCGGTGTCGTAGTCCGCCTCACCGAAGGCGTCCACGACGTGCGCCGGGTCGAAGTTCGGAGCCGAGTCCTTCAGCCCCAGGCCCATCCCGGCGAGCTTCATCTTGACCTCGTCGATCGACTTCTGGCCGAAGTTGCGGATGTCGAGGAGGTCGGCCTCGGTACGCCCGATGAGCTCACCAACGGAGTTGATGCCCTCGCGCTTGAGGCAGTTGTAGGAGCGGACGGTCAGGTCCAGCTCCTCGATCGGCAGGGCCAGGTCGGCCGCCAGCTGGGCGTCCTGCGGGGACGGCCCGATGTCGATGCCCTCAGCGGTCTCATCCAGCTCACGGGCGAGCCCGAACAGCTCCACCAGCGTCGAGCCGGCCGAGGCCAGCGCGGTACGCGGGCCCATCGACGGCTTGGTCTCGACGTCGATGATCAGCCGGTCGAAGTCGGTCCGCTGCTCGACACGGGTCGCCTCGACCCGGTACGTCACCTTGAGCACCGGCGAGTAGATCGAGTCGACCGGGATCCGGCCGATCTCGGCGCCCGCCTGCTTGTTCTGCGCCGCGGTGACGTAGCCGCGACCCCGCTCGACGGTCAGCTCCATGTCGAGCCGGCCCTTGCCGTTGAGGGTGGCGAGCTTCAGGTCCGGGTTGTGCACCGAGACACCGGCCGGGGGCTGGATGTCACCGGCGGTCACGTCGCCCGGGCCCTGCTTGCGCAGGTACATGCTGACCGGCTCGTCGTGCTCGGAGCTGACGCACAGCTCCTTGATGTTCATGACGAGCTCGACCACGTCCTCCTTGACCCCGGGGATCGTGGTGAACTCGTGCAGCACACCGTCGATCTTGATCGAGGTGACCGCCGCACCGGGGATGGAGGACAGCAGCGTACGCCGCAGCGAGTTGCCCAGCGTGTAGCCGAAGCCGGGCTCCAGCGGCTCGATGGTGAACCGGGAGCGGGTCTCGTTGATCGACTCTTCGGAGAGAGACGGTCGCTGGCTGATGAGCATCTTTTCTCTTCTCTTCCGGGGCGCCCGCTATTTGACGCCCACGACACAACTGTTCCGGTGGCCCGCCCCGGAGGACGGGCCACCGCAACGAGCCCTTACTTGGAGTAGAGCTCGACGATCAGCTGCTCCTGGACCTGGGTGTCGATCACCTGGCGGGCCGGGAGCGAGTGCACGAGGATCTTCAGCTGGCTCGGGATCGCCTCCAGCCACGCCGGAACGGTCCGCGAGCCGGCCTCACCCTGCGCCACGAGGAACGGGGTGAGCTCCTTGCTCTTGGCACGCACCTCGACGATGTCGTGCTCCTTGACGCGGTACGACGGGATGTCGACCTTCTTGCCGTTCACCGTGAAGTGGCCGTGCTTGACCAGCTGGCGGGCCATGTCCCGGGACTTGGCATAGCCGGCCCGGTAGACCACGTTGTCCAGCCGCGACTCGAGGATCTGCAGCAGGACCTCGCCGGTCTTGGCCTCCTTGCTCACGGCCTCTTCGTAGTAGCCGCGGAACTGCTTCTCCAGCACGCCGTAGACACGACGGGCCTTCTGCTTCTCACGAAGCTGGAGCAGGTACTCCGTCTCCTTCGTGCGGCCGCGGCCGTGCTGCCCGGGCGGGAACGGCCGGGACTCGAACGGGCACTTCGGGCCATCGCACTTGCTGCCCTTGAGGAACAGCTTCATCTTCTCCCGCCGGCAACGGCGGCAGTCAGCACCGGTGTAACGAGCCATCTCTCTCTAACCTCTCAGACCCGGCGACGCTTCGGCGGACGGCACCCGTTGTGCGGCTGCGGCGTGACGTCGGAGATCTGCCCGACCTCGAGGCCCACTGCCTGCAGCGAACGGATGGCGGTCTCCCGGCCGGAGCCGGGGCCCTTGACGAACACGTCGACCTTGCGCATGCCGTGCTCCATCGCGCGGCGCGCGGCGGCCTCGGCGGCGAGCTGCGCGGCGAACGGAGTCGACTTGCGGGAGCCCTTGAAGCCGACCTGGCCGGAGGAGGCCCAGGAGATGACCGCACCGGTCGGGTCCGTGATGGACACGATGGTGTTGTTGAAGGTGCTCTTGATGTGCGCCTGCCCGTGGGCGACGTTCTTGCGTTCCTTGCGCCGGACCTTCTTGACGGCGGCTCCGGCACGAGCCTTCGGTGGCATAAGTCTGTGCGCTCCTAGTTACTTCTTGCCGGGCTTCTTCTTGCCGGCCACGGTCCGCTTCGGGCCCTTCCGGGTCCGCGCGTTGGTCTTCGTGCGCTGGCCACGCACGGGCAGACCGCGGCGGTGCCGGATACCGGCGTAGCAGCCGATCTCGACCTTGCGGCGGATGTCAGCGGCGACCTCGCGGCGCAGGTCGCCTTCAACCTTGTAGTTGCCCTCGATGTGGTTCCGGAGCTCGACGAGCTCCTCGTCCGTGAGGTCCCGAACGCGCTTGTCCGGCGAGATGCCGGTCGCGGCGAGCGTCTCCAGGGCGCGGGTGCGACCGACCCCGAAGATGTAGGTGAGCGCGATCTCCATCCGCTTCTCGCGGGGGAGATCCACGCCGACTAGACGTGCCATGTGCGGGCGTACTCCTCGTGATGTTGTGGCGGAGGTGTGGACCCGTCCCACCCCGCTACCCGACCGTCCCTGTCCTTCCGGCGACGAACGCCGGCGACCGGGACGGGTCGCTGCCCGAGCGGGCCCCGGCCTCCGACCGGGGGTCAACCACGAGGGGGTACGCGCTGCGCGCCCGACCGCGGCTGGGACGAGTTGGTGATGTGTGGGGCGTCAGCCCTGGCGCTGCTTGTGGCGCGGGTCGGTGCAGATGACCATGACCCGGCCGTGCCGGCGGATCACCCGGCACTTGTTGCAGATCCTCTTGACGCTCGGCTTGACCTTCACGGTTGCCTTACTTCCCATCTGGCCCGGAGGCGCGACGCAGCGCGACCCGGACGTCGAAGACGGACACGGGAACGTCCCGGCCGCCGTCAGGCTTACTTGTAGCGGTAGACGATGCGCCCGCGGGTCAGGTCGTACGGCGAGAGTTCGACGACGACCCGGTCCTCCGGCAGGATGCGGATGTAGTGCTGCCGCATCTTGCCGCTGATGTGAGCCAGCACCTTGTGACCGTTCGCGAGCTCCACCCGGAACATGGCGTTCGGCAGGGGCTCGATGACCCGACCCTCGATCTCGATGGCTCCGTCTTTTTTCGGCATGTCCTCCGCTGTCCTGACGTCGGTTACTCCGGACGGCCCACAACGTCTTACACGGGAGAACTGACCAAGATCAGGAAACCCGCGCCAGCCGCGGCTCCGACTCCCACCGAAGCGCAGGGTGGGCATGGCGGAGTGGACGCTGTGCGCCGATCTGAAAGTGTACGCCGACCCGCGCGCGCTCGCCAAACCGACCGGCGGGACCGTCACCCGCAGGGCGTGAATATGACGCAGCTCACGTCTCCGGCAGCTCCCGCTTCGCCCGGCGGCGCGCCTCCCGCTCGACCTGCTTGCGCCGCCGGCGCTCCGCGTCCTTCTCCGGCGCGCCGTGCGCCAGCCCCTGGATCGTCTGGTAGAGCACCACGGCGCCCCACGGGCCGAGCACCCAGATCGGCCAGTAGTCGTCGAACTCGCCCTCACCCAGCTGGGAGACGAACCAGATCGCGGTGAGAATCAGGGCCACCTTCAGCCAGGGCCCCCACACCCCCAGCAGCCAGACGCTGCGCGTGCTCACGGCCGCCTGGTCCCGATCAACCGCCGGGCTCTTCCCGGCCGTGCGCGGAGCCGGCAGCGAAGTCTCCGCCGGCCGGGAACCGGGCAGGTCGGTCAGCAGCTCGTCCAGCTCGCCGTAGGTCTTCGCCCCGTACGCCCGGCGCAGCCGCTCGTCGTACTCGTTCAGGTCGAGCCGGCCCTCGTTCAGCGCCGCCCGGAGACGATCCGCGGTGGCCTCCCGGTCCGCGTCGGCCGCCCGCATCCGGTTGCGCTCATCCATGGGAGCAAGCATGTCATCCGGCCGCCAGGCCCGCAGCACGGCGCCCGGGACGGGCGTGCGCCCGCTCAGACCGCCGGAGAGTCGACAGACGTCTGCCGGGCGGTCACCAGGTCGCCCAGGCGACCCCGTCCGCCGTCCTCGGCGGTCAGCACCCACACGCCGTCGTCCAGCAGCGCCATCGAGTGCTCCACGTGCACCGCCATGGAGCCGTCCCGGGTCACCACGGTCCAGCCGTCGGCCAGCTCGACCGTACGCGGCGAACCCATGGTGATCATCGGCTCGATGGCGAGCGCCAGGCCCGGCACCAGACGCGGCCCCTTGCCGGGGCGCCCGTGGTTGAGCACGTGCGGGTCCTGGTGCATCTCGGTGCCGATGCCGTGACCGCCGTAGCCGTCGACGATGCCGTACCGGCCGCCCTTGCGGACCGCGCTCTCGACCGCGTGGGAGATGTCGGTGAGCCGGCCCTTGCCCGAGGCCGCCCCGCGCGCCGCCGCCGCGATCCCGGCCCACATCGCGTCCTCGGCCACCGCCGTCATCCTCAGCAGCGCCGGGTCGACCTCGCCGACCGGCACCGTGACGGCCGCGTCGCCGTGCCAGCCGTCCAGCACCGCGCCGCAGTCGATCGAGATCAGGTCACCCTCGCGCAGCACCTGCTGCGGCGACGGGATGGCGTGCACCACCTGCTGGTTGACCGAGGAGCAGATCGACGCCGGGAAGCCGTGGTAGCCCTTGAAGGACGGCACCGCGCCGGCCTCGCGGATCGTCGACTCGGCGATCGCATCCAGGTCTGCCGTCGACACGCCCGGCGCCACCGCTTCCCGCATCCGGCGCAGGGCACGGGCGACGACCAGACCGGCGGCCCGCATCAGCTCGATCTGCTCGGGGGTCTTCAGCTGGATGTCCAGCTGGTGACGGCGCATGGTGGTGGTTACCTTTCGTCGCGCGTACGCGGAGCAGCGGGGCACGTCGCACGTACCCCGCTGTTCGCACTCTATCCGCCGGGTGGCGAGTGGGACCTCAGCCGCCGTACGAGCGCAGCGCGTCGATGGCGCGGACGGTGACGTCCTCCACCGGACCGGTCGCGTCGATGCCGACCAGCTTGCCCTGGGCGCCGTAGTAGTCGACCAGCGGCGCGGTCTTCTCGGCGTACTCGCGCAGCCGGGCGGCGATGGTCTCCGGCTTGTCGTCGTCCCGCTGGAACAGCTCCGCGCCGCAGCGGTCGCAGATGCCCTCCCGGCTGGTCGCGTCGAACTCGACGTGCCAGATCTTGCCGCAGCCCCGGCAGGTGCGCCGGCCGGACAGCCGCCGGATCACCTCGTCGTCGTCGACGACCAGTTCCAGGACCAGGTCCAGCGCGGTGCCGAGGTCGGCGAGGAGCTTGTCCAGCGCGGCGGCCTGCGGCGTGGTCCGCGGGAAGCCGTCGAGCAGGAAGCCCTCGCTCGCGTCCGGCTCGGCGAGCCGGTCGCGCACCATGTTGATGGTGACCTCGTCCGGGACCAGCTTGCCGGCGTCCATGTACCGCTTGGCCTCGACTCCCAGGGGCGTGCCCTGGGAGACGTTCGCCCGGAAGATGTCACCGGTCGAGATCTTCGGCACCGAGAGGTGAGCGGCGATGAACTCCGCCTGTGTGCCTTTGCCCGCGCCCGGCGGGCCAACCAGAACGAGTCGCATCTACCGCAGGAACCCTTCGTAGTTCCGCTGCATGAGTTGGCTTTCGATCTGCTTCACGGTCTCCAGACCGACGCCAACCATGATCAGCACAGCGGTGCCGCCGAACGGGAAGTTCTGGAACTGCTGGTTGTCCAGCCAGATGAAGAAGAAGTTCGGCAGGATCGCGACGATGCCCAGGTAGAGAGCGCCCGGCAGGGTGATCCGGCTGAGGATGAAGTCGAGGTACTCGGCGGTCGGCTTGCCGGGGCGGATACCCGGCACGAAGCCGCCGTACTTCTTCATGTTGTCCGCGACCTCGGTCGGGTTGAACGTGATCGACACGTAGAAGTACGTGAAGAAGATGATCAGCAGGAAGTAGATCGCGATGTGCTCCGGCGCGCTCGCCTTCACGATGTGGTTCTGGATCCACGCCTGGACCTTGCCCGGGTCGTTCTGATCGAAGAACTGGAGCGCGAGCTGCGGCAGGTAGAGCAGCGACGAGGCGAAGATGACCGGGATGACGCCGGCCTGGTTCACCTTCAGCGGGATGTAGGTCGACGTGCCGCCGTACATCCGCCGGCCGATCATGCGCTTGGCGTACTGCACCGGGATGCGGCGCTGCGCCTGCTCGATGAACGTGACAGCGGTGATGACCACCAGCACCAGGGCGATGACGAGGAGGAACATCCCCCAGCCCTTGGTGGTCTTGATCTTCCAGCCCTCACTGGGGAGCCGGGCCGCGATCGAGGTGAAGATCAGCACGGACATGCCGTTGCCGACGCCCCGGTCGGTGATCAGCTCGCCGAGCCACATCACCACGCCGGTGCCGGCGGTCATGGTCATGACCAGGATCGTCAGCGTCAGCCAGTCCGGGATGCCGGTGCCGCGGGGCACGATCGGGAACTGGTCGCACTGGTTGTTGAACAGCTGCCCGGAGCGGGCCAGCGCCACGAACGCCGAGGCCTGCAGAACGCCCAGACCCAGCGTCAGGTAGCGGGTGTACTGCGTGATCTTGGCCTGCCCGGCCTGGCCCTCCTTGCGGAGCTGCTCCAGGCGCGGGATCACCACCGTCAGCAGCTGCAGGATGATCGACGCGGTGATGTAGGGCATGATGCCCAGCGCGAAGACCGAGAGCTGGAGCAGCGCGCCACCGGAGAAGAGATCCAGCAGGTTGAGCACGCCGGTGCTGCCACCCTGGATGGTGTCGAGACACTTCTGCACGTTGCCGTACGAGACGCCTGGGCTGGGCATCGTGGCGCCCAGCCGGTAGACCGCGATGATGCCTACTGTGAACAGCAGCTTCTTGCGCAGGTCAGGCGTACGGAACGCACTGAGAAAGGCGGACAGCAACTTCTTCCTCCTGCGCGACGCGGGCCGCCGGTGACGAATCCTGGCGGGGCGGGGTGGTGTGGCCGGGCGGCGTGCCCGGATTCCATGGCTGGGAACGGACTCTAACAGTCCGATCCCCCTCCGGGCAGATGTGCCCGGCTACATAAAACGAATCCGATGTTACCCGGCGCACACGTGGCCGGTAGACCATGGCGCCCGCCCAGTTGCGAACAACTGAGCGGGCGCCATGAACATCGCCTTACAGCTCGGTGACCGAGCCACCGGCGGCGGTGATCTTCTCCTTGGCCGACGCGCTGAACGCGTGCGCCGAGACCTGGAGAGACACGCCACCGAGGTCGCCGGTGCCGAGCACCTTGACCGGGTGACCCTTGCGGACCGCGCCGGCCTCGACCAGCTCGACCGGGCCGACCTGGCCGCCGTTCGGGAACAGCTCGGCCAGCCGGTCCAGGTTGACCACCTGGAACACGACCTTGAACTTGTTCTTGAAGCCCTTCATCTTCGGCAGGCGCATGTGGATGGGCATCTGCCCACCCTCGAACGCCGGCGAGATGTTCTTCCGGGCCTTCGAACCCTTGGTACCGCGACCGGCGGTCTTGCCCTTCGAGCCCTCACCGCGACCCACGCGGGTCTTGTCGGTCTTGGCACCCGGAGCCGGACGCAGGTGGTGCACCTTGATCGTCATTACTCGACCTCCTCGACCTTCACGAGGTGGTTGACCGTGAAGATCATGCCGCGGATCTCCGGCCGGTCCTCCTTGACCACCACGTCGTTGATCCGCTTGAGACCGAGCGAACGCAGCGAGTCACGCTGGTTCTTCTTGGTCCCGATCTCGGACCGGACCTGGGTGACCTTCAGGCGTGCCATCAGGACGCCACCCCCGCCCGCGACGCCAGCATGGCGGCCGGCGCGACGTCCTCGACCGGCAGACCACGACGGGCCGCGACCTGCTCCGGGGACTCGAGCCCCTTCAGGGCCGCCACCGTGGCGTGCACGATGTTGATCGGGTTGGACGAGCCGAGGCTCTTGGAGAGCACGTCGTGGATGCCCGCGCACTCCAGCACGGCACGCACCGGACCACCGGCGATGACACCCGTACCGGCGGAGGCCGGCTTGAGCAGCACCACACCGGCCGCGTCCTCGCCCGTGACCGGGTGCGGGATCGACTGACCGATCCGCGGCACCTTGAAGAAGTGCTTCTTGGCCTCCTCGACACCCTTGGCGATCGCCGCGGGCACCTCCTTGGCCTTTCCGTAGCCCACACCGACGGTGCCGTCGCCGTCGCCCACGATCACCAGGGCGGTGAAGCTGAAGCGACGACCACCCTTCACGACCTTGGCGACGCGGTTGATCGCGACGACCCGCTCGAGGTGCGGGGTCTTCTCGACGGGCGCGTTTCCGCGGCCGCCCTCACGGCGGTTGTCGCGGCGACCACCCTCGTTGCCACCGGACCCGCCGCCACGGCGCTGTTGACCTGGCATCAGCAGCCTTCCTTCTCTCTCGTGACGGGGTTTCTAGAACTCGAGCCCGGCTTCGCGGGCGGCGTCGGCAAGCGCGGCGACACGCCCCGCGTACCGGTTGCCACCGCGGTCGAAGACGACCTTCGAGACGCCGGCGGCCTTGGCGCGCTCGGCGAGCAGGGCGCCGACCTTGCCGGCCAGGGCGCTCTTGTCGCCCTCGGCGCCGCGCAGCGAGGCGTCCATGGTCGAGGCCGACGCCAGGGTGTGACCCTTGGTGTCGTCCACGACCTGGGCCACCATGTGCCGCAGGGAGCGGGTGACGACGAGGCGGGGACGCTCGGCGGTGCCGCTGACGTTCTTGCGGACCCGGAAGTGCCGACGCGCACGCCCGACGGCACGCTTGGCGGCGACGCCGCGGCGGCGCTTGAGCAGCGTGGCGCTCACTTCTTACCTGCCTTTCTCACGGCCTCACGGCCGGCGGACGACCTCGCCCGGGTGTTGATGGCCGCGGTCACTTCTTGCCCGCCTTACCAGCCTTGCGGCGGATGACCTCGCCCTGGTACTTCACGCCCTTGCCCTTGTAGGGCTCCGGCGGGCGGATCTTCCGGATGTTGGCGGCGACCTCACCGACCTGCTGCTTGTCGATGCCGGCCACGTGGAACAGCGTCGGCTTCTCGACCGTGAAGGTGATGCCCTCCGGCGCCGGCACGAGGACCGGGTGCGAGAACCCGAGCGCGAACTCCAGGTCCTTGCCCTTGGCGGTCACGCGGTAACCGGTGCCGGCGATCTCCAGGCTCTTGCGGTAGCCCTCGGTCACGCCGACGATCATGTTGGCCACCAGCGTCCGGCTCAGGCCGTGCAGCTCCTTGGCCTTGCGCTCGTCGTTGGGCCGGTTGACGTGCAGCTCGCCGTCCTCGCCCCGCTCCGCCGTGATCGGCTCGGCCAGCACGTGGCTCAGTTCGCCCTTGGGGCCCTTGACCTTGACGGTCCGGCCGTCGATCGTGATGTCGACGCCGGCAGGCACCGGGATCGACTTACGTCCAATACGCGACATTTCTACCTGTCTCCCGTTACCAGACGAAGGCGAGGACTTCCCCGCCAACGCTCCGCTTGCGGGCCTGCCGGTCGGTGAGCAGCCCCTGGGACGTCGAAATGATCGCCACGCCCAGCCCGCCGAGCACCCGCGGGAGCCCGTCCGACTTGGCGTACACCCGGAGACCGGGCTTGGACACGCGCTTGATGCCGGCCAGGCTCCGCTCGCGGTTCTGGCCGTACTTCAGCTCGACGACCAGTCGCTTGCCGACGGCGCCCTCCTCGGGCTCCTCGACCGACCAGGTGGCGATGTAACCCTCGGCCTTGAGGACCTCGGCGATGTTCGCCTTGATCTTCGAGTAGGGCATCGTCACCCGGTCGTGGTACGCCTGGTTGGCGTTACGCAGACGCGTGAGCATGTCTGCGATCGGGTCGGTCATCGTCATGAAAACTCGTCAACCTTTCTCGCCGGGGTTCCCCGGGCCAGGCCCGGGGCCTACGGCGAAGAGACAGTTCAGCTGACGCGCCGGAGCGCGCCGGGCTATTACCAGGAAGCCTTGGACACGCCGGGCAGCTCACCGCGGTGGGCCATCTCCCGGATGCACACCCGGCAGAGACCGAACTTGCGGTAGACCGCCTTCGGACGCCCGCACCGCTGGCAGCGGGTGTACGCGCGAACCGAGAACTTCGGCTTCGCGGCCGCCTTGAGGATCAGCGCCTTCTTGGCCATCTCAGTTCTCCTTGAACGGGAAGCCCAGGAGCTTGAGCAGCGCCCGGCCCTCGTCGTCGGTCGTGGCGGTCGTGACCACCGTGATGTCCATGCCCCGCTGGCGATCGATCTTGTCCTGATCGATCTCGTGGAACACCGACTGCTCGGTCAGGCCGAACGTGTAGTTGCCGTGCCCGTCGAGCTTGCGCCCGTCCAGGCCGCGGAAGTCGCGGATACGCGGCAGCGCGATCGAGAGCAGCCGGTCCAGGAACTCCCACATCCGGTCGCCGCGGAGGGTGACCTTCGCGCCGATCGGCATGCCCTCGCGGAGCTTGAACTGCGCGATGGACTTGGTGGCCCGCCGGACCTGCGGCTTCTGGCCGGTGATGGTGGCCAGGTCGCGAACGGCCCCGTCGATCAGCTTGGCGTCGCGAGCAGCCTCGCCGACACCCATGTTGACGACGATCTTGACCAGCCGCGGCACCTGCATCGGGTTGGCGAACTCGAACTGCTTCTGCAGCTCGGCCACCACCTCGTTGCGGTACCGCTCCTTGAGGCGCGGCAGGGTCTTGGTTTCGGTAGCCGTGGTCATCAGAGGTCCTTACCGGTGCTACGCGCGATGCGGACCTTCTGGCCGTTGTCGTCGATCCGGTAGCCGACGCGGGTCGGCTTGCCGTCGGAGTCCAGGACCATCACGTTCGAGACGTGGATCGGGGCCTCCTGGGTGACGATGCCACCGGTCTTGGCGCCACGCTGGGTGGTGCTGATACGGGTGTGCTTCTTGACCCGGTTCACGCCCTCGACCAGGACCTTGTCCTGCCGCGGGTAGGCCGCGATGACCTTGCCCTTGGCACCCTTGTCCTTGCCGGCGATGACGACGACCGTGTCGCCCTTCTTGACCTTCACGGTCACAACACCTCCGGCGCGAGAGAGATGATCTTCATGAACCGCTTGTCCCGCAGCTCCCGGCCGACCGGGCCGAAGATACGGGTACCGCGCGGGTCCCCACCGTCCTTGATGATGACGGCGGCGTTCTCGTCGAAGCGGATGTACGACCCGTCCGGCCGCCGCTTCTCCTTGGCGGTCCGAACGACGACAGCCTTGACGACGTCGCCCTTCTTCACACCGGCACCGGGGATCGCGTCCTTGACGGTCGCCACGATGACGTCGCCGATGCTCGCGTAGCGCCGACCGGAGCCGCCGAGCACCCGGATGCACAGGATCTCCCGGGCACCCGTGTTGTCGGCGACGCGCAGTCGCGACTCCTGCTGAATCACGTCTATCTCCTATGTCTGCCGGTTCTCCGGCCGCTCAGGGCGGCCGGAGCCTGGCGGAACCTGCGCCCGACCGAGACCCGGCCGAGCTCGAGCCTTCGCTACTTGGCCTTCTCGAGGATCTCCACGAGCCGCCAGCGCTTGGTGGCGGACAGCGGCCGGGTCTCCATGATCAGGACCCGGTCGCCGATGCCGGCCGAGTTCTGCTCGTCGTGCACCTTCAGCTTGCTCGTACGGCGCATGATCTTGCCGTACAGCGCGTGCTTGACGCGGTCCTCGACCTCGACCACGACGGTCTTGTCCATCTTGTCGCTGACCACGAGGCCCTCGCGAACCTTGCGGCGGGCCCGCGCGGGGGCGGTGGTGTTCTCACTCATGATGCAGTCACCTCAGTCGGCGCGGCCGAGAGACCCAGCTCACGCTCACGCATGATCGTGTAGATCCGGGCGATCTCCCGACGGATGACCTGCAGCCGCCGGTTGTTGTCCAGCTGCCCGGTTGCGGCCTGCACGCGGAGGTTGAACAGCTCCGCCTTAGCCTCGCGCAACTTCGTGACCAGCTCCTCCTCGGAGAGCTCACGCAGCTCGGAGGGCTTGACGCCCGCTGCCATCAGGATTCACCCACTTCGCGCGTAACAATGCGGCACTTCATCGGGAGCTTGTGGATCGCGCGACGCATCGCCTCTCGCGCGATCTGCTCGTTGGGGAAGGACATCTCGAAGAGGACCCGCCCCGGCTTCACGTTGGCGACCCACCACTCGGGCGAACCCTTACCGGAACCCATCCGGGTCTCGGCCGGCTTCTTGGTGAGGGCCTGGTCCGGGAAGATCGTGATCCAGACCTTGCCGCCACGCTTGATGTGACGGGTCATCGCGATACGCGCCGACTCGATCTGGCGGTTGGTCACGTACGCCGGCTCGAGAGCCTGGATCCCGAACTCGCCGAACACCACCCGGTTACCACCCTTGGACGCGCCGCTGCGGTCCGGGTGGTGCGGCTTGCGGAAGCCCTTCGGGGGCTTGCGCGGCATCAGCATCTGTCAGCCCTCCTGCTGCGTTTCTGCCGGCTGGTTACCGACCGGAGCCGAGGCGGCTGCGGCGACAGCGCTGCTGTCGACCGGCTCACCGGCCGGCGTCTCCGCCTGCTGCGCGATGGTGGTCGCGGCAGCCCGGCCGGCCTCGGTGCCACCGGCGGTCGTACCGGACGAGCCCGAGCGGCCACGGCGCGGCCGGTCCGGCCGGTCGCCACGGTCGCGGCGCGGGCCGCGCGACGGGGCGGCCTCGGCCGGGGCCTCGCGGCCCGGGACGGCGTCGCCCTTGTAGATCCAGACCTTCACGCCGATCCGGCCGAAGGTGGTACGGGCCTCGAAGAAGCCGTACTCGATGTTGGCCCGCAGCGTGTGCAGCGGAACCCGGCCCTCGCGGTAGAACTCGGTCCGGCTCATCTCGGCGCCGCCGAGACGGCCCGAGACCTGAACCCGGATGCCCTTGCAGGCGGGGTTCTTCATCGCGGACTGCATCGCCTTGCGCATGGCCCGACGGAAGCTGACCCGGCTGGACAGCTGCTCGGCAACGCCCTGGGCGACCAGCTGCGCGTCCGACTCGGGGTTCTTGACCTCGATGATGTTCAGCTGGACCTGCTTGCCGGTGAGCTTCTCCAGCTCGCCGCGGATCCGGTCGGCCTCCGCACCCTTACGGCCGATGACGATGCCCGGCCGGGCGGTGTGGATGTCGACGCGGACCCGGTCCCGGGTGCGCTCGATGTCGACCTTGGAGATGCCGGCGCGCTCGAGGCCCTTGGACATCATGCGGCGGATCTTGACGTCCTCGCCGATGTAGTCCTTGTAGAGCTTGTCCGCGAACCAGCGGGACTTCCAGTCGGTCGAGATGCCGAGCCGGAACCCGGTCGGGTGAACCTTCTGACCCATTACTCGGCACCCTCCGTCGTGCTCTGCTCCTCGGCGGCCGGCTTGGCCGGAGCGGCCTTCTTCGCCGACTTCTTCGGCGCGGCCGGCGCGACCGCCTCGACCGCCACGGTGATGTGGCAGGTGCGCTTGCGGATCCGGTACGCCCGGCCCTGCGCACGCGGCCGGAACCGCTTCATGGTCGGGCCCTCGTCGACGAACGCCTCACTGACGAGCAGCGCGTCGGGGTCCAGCCGCTCGTTGTTCTCCGCGTTGGCGATCGCGCTCGCGAGCACCTTGTACACCTGCTCGCTCGCAGCCTGCGGCGCGAACTGCAGCACCGTGAGCGCCTCCTTCGCGGGCAGGCCGCGGACGAGGTTGACCACCCGGCGCGCCTTCATCGGCGAGATGCGCACGTGCCGCGCAACCGCCCGCGCGCCCGGAAGCACCGGAGCGTCGCCCTTTCCTGGCATCGCTGTAACCCCTTGTTCCTCTATCCGTATGCCCGCGGCGTCAGCGCCGGCGGCTCTTCCGGTCGTCCTTCTCGTGACCCTTGAACGTGCGGGTCAGCGCGAACTCGCCGAGCTTGTGCCCGACCATGGCCTCGGTCACGAAGACCGGGACGTGCTTGCGTCCGTCGTGCACGGCGATCGTGTGACCCAGCATCTCCGGGATGATCGTCGAGCGGCGCGACCAGGTCTTGATCACGTTCTTCGAGCCCTTGTCGTTCTGCGTCTCCACCTTCTTGAGCAGGTGGTCGTCGACGAACGGGCCCTTCTTCAGGCTGCGAGGCATGTCTTATCTCCCTCAGCCGCGCTTACGCGTGGCGTAGCGGCGGCGGACGATCAGCCGGTCGCTCGGCTGGCCCTTACGACGGGTGCGGCCCTCGGGCTTACCCTGCGGGTTGACCGGGTGGCGACCACCGGAGGTCTTACCCTCACCACCACCGTGCGGGTGGTCGACCGGGTTCATCGCGACACCACGGACGGTCGGGCGCTTGCCCTTCCACCGCATACGGCCGGCCTTACCCCAGTTGATGTTCGACTGGTCGGCGTTGCCGATCTCGCCGATGCTGGCGCGGCAGCGCACGTCCACACGCCGGATCTCACCGGACGGCATACGCAGGGTCGCGTACGCGCCCTCACGGCCGAGCAGCTGGATGCCGACGCCGGCCGAGCGGGCCAGCTTGGCGCCGCCGCCCGGACGCAGCTCCACGTTGTGGATGGTGGTACCGACCGGGATGTTGCGCAGCGGCAGGTTGTTGCCCGGCTTGATGTCGGCGCCCGGACCGGACTCGACGCGGTCGCCCTGCTTCAGGTCCTTCGGCGCGATGATGTAGCGCTTCTCGCCGTCGGCGTAGTGCAGCAGCGCGATGCGCGCGGTGCGGTTCGGGTCGTACTCGATGTGGGCGACCTTCGCCGGCACGCCGTCCTTGTCGACCCGCTTGAAGTCGATCAGACGGTACTGGCGCTTGTGACCGCCGCCGTGGTGCCGCGTGGTGATCCGGCCGTGGGCGTTGCGTCCGCCCTTCTTCGGCAGCGGAGCCAGCAGCGACTTCTCGGGCGTCGACCGGGTGATCTCGGCGAAGTCGGCAACGCTCGAGCCACGCCGGCCCGGCGTCGTCGGCTTGTACTTACGGATAGCCATTGTCTACACCCCTCAGCTGACCGGGCCGCCGAAGGCCTCGATACGGTCACCGTCAGCCAGCTTCACCATCGCGCGCTTGGTGTCCTTGCGCTTGCCGAACCCGGTACGGGTCCGCTTGCGCTTGCCCTCGCGGTTGAGCGTGTTGACCGTCAGGACGCGGACGTTGAAGATCTGCTGGATAGCGATCTTGATCTCGGTCTTGTTGGCGTCCGGGTGCACCAGGAAGGTGTACCAGTTGCGGTTCAGCTCGCTGTAGCTCTTCTCCGAGACGACCGGCGCGACGATGACGTCACGCGGATCGGCGATCGTGCTCACTTGCCATCCTCCTCGGTGGTCTCGGCGGGAACGCCCAGGAACTCGTCCAGGGCCTCCTTGGTGAAGACCACGTCGTCGGCCACCAGCACGTCGTAGGTGTTGAGCTGGCCGGCCTCGATCAGGTGCACCCGGCTGTCCCGCGCGTTGCGCAGGTTCCGCAGCGACACCCAGTTCAGCTCGTCGGTGCTGCTCAGCACGACCAGGACCCGACGGGCCTGGGTCAGCTTGGTCAGCGTGGCCAGGGCCGCCTTGGTGGACGGCTTCTCGCCCGAGACGAACGCCTCGACGACGTGCACCTGGCCGGCGCGGGCCCGGTCGGAGAGGGCGCCACGCAGGGCGGCGGCCTTCATCTTCTTCGGGGTGCGCTGGCTGTAGTCGCGCGGCACCGGGCCGTGGACCACGCCACCGCCGGCGAACTGCGGCGCGCGGGTCGAGCCCTGGCGGGCACGACCGGTGCCCTTCTGCTTGTACGGCTTCTTGCCTCCACCGGAGACCTCGCCGCGGGTCTTCGTCTTGTGCGTGCCCTGGCGGGCCGCCGCGAGCTGGGCCACCACGACCTGGTGCATCAGGGCGATGTTGGCCTGCGCGTCGAAGATGTCGGCCGGCAGCTCCACGGAGCCGCTCTTGGCGCCTTCGACGTTGATCACGTCAACGGTGGTCACTTGGCCGCACCGCCCTTCTTCACCTTCGCCTTGGCCGCGGTGCGGACCAGGACCAGCGCGCCCTTCGGGCCAGGGATGGCGCCGCGGACGAGCAGGAGGTTGTTCTCGGTGTCGACCGCCTGGACGGTCAGGTTCTGGACGGTGTAGCGCACGCCACCCATCCGGCCCGCCATCCGGGTGCCCTTGAAGACGCGACCCGGGGTCGCGCAGGCGCCGATCGAGCCGGGCGAGCGGTGCTTGCGCTCGACACCGTGGCTGGCGCGCAGACCGTGGAAGCCGTGCCGCTTCATCGGGCCGGCGTAGCCCTTGCCCTTGGTCTTGCCGGTCACGTCGATCACGGCGCCGGCCGGGAACTCCTCGACCGTGACCTCCTGGCCGGGCGCGTAGTCCGCGGCGTCGGAGGTGCGCAGCTCGACGATGTGCCGGCGCGGCGCGACGTCCGCCTTGGCGTAGTGCCCGGCGATCGGCTTCTTGACCTTGCGCGGGTCGATGACCCCGTACGCCAGCTGGACCGCGGAGTAGCCGTCCTTGTCGGCGCTACGAACCTGGCTCACGACGCACGGGCCGGCCTGAACCACGGTCACGGGCACAACCTTGTTGTTGTCCCAGACCTGGGTCATGCCGAGCTTGGCGCCCAGGATCCCCTTGACTTGCCTGTCCATTTGTCCGGTCCCTACAGCTTGATCTCGATGTCGACGCCAGCCGGCAGGTCGAGGCGCATGAGCGAGTCGACCGTCTTCGGGGTCGGGTCGATGATGTCGATCAGACGCTTGTGCGTACGCATCTCGAAGTGCTCGCGCGAGTCCTTGTACTTGTGCGGCGAGCGGATGACGCAGAAACGGTTGATCTCCGTGGGCAGCGGCACCGGGCCAGCGACCTGCGCCCCGGTACGCGTCACCGTCTCGACGATCTTCCGAGCCGAGGAGTCGACGACCTCGTGGTCATAGGCCTTGAGCCGGATGCGGATCTTCTGTCCCGCCATGGTGGCTTCTGTTCCTTCTCTCGATGCCGCTGTGTTGCGGGCGCCTGTACCGGCTGGCACAGGCCCACTTCCGCCGACCCCCGCGGTCGGGCGTGTCGCGCCCGTGGGCCAGGCTCCGCCCCGGGACTCCGGAGCGATTCTCTGACCACGCGGTGGGTCATGGCGCCGATCGCGGGGGCCGCGACCTGGACGCCGCGCGAGGGTGGTTGACCGCCGATGGCGATCAACCACCCTACGCGAGACAGTCTGACTCCCGGAGGTCCAGCGTTAACCGGACGCAGGCGACCGACTGTCGTTACGCAACCTGACTAGTATGCCGCACGACCGGCGGCGACGCTAATCGGGGTTACCCAGCTCACTTGATGATCTTGGTGACGCGACCCGCGCCGACCGTACGACCACCCTCGCGGATCGCGAACTTCAGGTTCTCCTCCATGGCGATGGGCTGGATCAGCTTCACCGTCATCGAGGTGTTGTCGCCCGGCATGACCATCTCGGTGCCCTCGGGCAGCGTGACGACGCCGGTGACGTCCGTGGTCCGGAAGTAGAACTGCGGGCGGTAGTTCTGGAAGAACGGGGTGTGCCGGCCGCCCTCCTCCTTGGAGAGGATGTAGACCGTCGCCTCGAACTCCGTGTGCGGGGTCGTGGTGCCCGGCTTGATGACGACCATGCCGCGCTCGACGTCCTCGCGCTTGATGCCGCGCAGCAGCAGACCGACGTTCTCACCCGCGCGGGCCTCGTCGAGCAGCTTGCGGAACATCTCGATGCCGGTGCAGGTGGTCTTCATCGACTTCTCACGGATGCCGACGATCTCCACCTCCTCGTTCGGCTTGAGGATGCCGCGCTCGGCGCGACCGGTCACCACGGTGCCACGACCGGTGATCGTGAAGACGTCCTCGATGGGCATGAGGAACGGCTTCTCGGTCTCGCGCTCCGGCTGCGGGATCGCGGTGTCCACGGCGTTCATCAGGTCCAGGAGCTTCCCGGTCCACTCCGGGTCACCCTCCAGGGCCTTCAGCGCCGAGACCCGGACGACCGGCAGGTCGTCACCCGGGTACTCCTGCGAGGAGAGCAGCTCACGGACCTCGAGCTCGACGAGCTCCAGGAGCTCCTCGTCGTCGACCATGTCGCTCTTGTTGAGCGCCACGACGATGTACGGCACACCGACCTGACGGGCCAGCAGCACGTGCTCGCGGGTCTGCGGCATCGGGCCGTCGGTCGCCGCCACCACCAGGATCGCGCCGTCCATCTGCGCGGCACCGGTGATCATGTTCTTGATGTAGTCGGCGTGACCGGGGCAGTCGACGTGCGCGTAGTGACGCGCCTCGGTCTGGTACTCGACGTGCGCGATGGAGATCGTGATGCCGCGGGCCTTCTCCTCCGGCGCCTTGTCGATCTCGTCGAACGGCGTGTACGGGTTCAGGTCCGGGTACTGGTCGTGCAGGACCTTGGTGATGGCCGCCGTCAGCGTCGTCTTACCGTGGTCGATGTGACCAATGGTGCCGATGTTGACGTGCGGCTTAGTCCGCTCGAACTTCGCCTTCGCCACTGGTGTCCTCCTGTGGACTTTCTTGGTTCGTTCGCCCCGGCGCGCCGTTCGGCGCTTAGGACTCTGTCGACAGCCTTTCCGGCCGGAAGGCCGGAGAGCTTTTGTGGGTTCTGCGGCGATGAAGCCTACAGGCCCGGTCTCACGCAATCCGATCGAGGTGGCCGCGGGCGGGAGAACCCTCCCGCGACCGCCC
>NZ_JAGPXV010000359.1:0-6075 GCF_018070405.1 Micromonospora sp. D75 | reverse complement strand
CCGCACCCGCCGCTCGTCCCGCGAGGCCAAGGACATCCTGGCCGAGCTGGGTGGCGGCGACATCGCGCTGGCCACCGGCGTCCTGCTGGGCGCCACCGCCCGTAAGGTGCCGGTGCTGCTGGACGGCCCGGTCGGCACCGCCGCCGCGATGGTCAGCCGCGACCTGGCCGGGCAGGCGCGGCACTGGTGCCTGCTGCCCGACCACGGCGGCCGTCCGGGTGTGCGGCTGGCCGCCGACGTGCTCGGCCTGACCCCGCTGCTGGACCTGCGGCTCGACCTGGGCGAGGGGGCGACCGCGCTGGCCGCGCTGCCTCTGCTGCGCTCCGCGCTGACGCTCGCCGCCACGCTGCCGGCGCACCCGTCACTCGGCGGCGACGACAGCTACGACAGCGACGCCGGCCGGACCGGCGACGAACCGGACTTCGCCGAGCCGGAGCCGGCCGGGCCGGGACCGACCACGATCGGGTCCGACGAGCCGGTCTCCCCCGGCCGACGTGCCGACTGAGGCGCGGCTCGCCGACGGCATCCGGCTGGCGCTCACCACGTTCACCACCGCACCGGTACGCGCCGGCCGGGTCGACCGGGCCGCCGCCGGCACCGCGATGGCGCTCGCCCCGCTGGTCGGCGCGCTGCTCGGCGCCGTACTCGGCGGGGCGCTGCTGCTCACCGGCGCGCTCGCGCCACCGCTCGTCGCCGCCGTGGTCACGGTGGGGCTGGGCGCGCTGCTCACCCGGGGGCTGCACCTGGACGGGCTGGCCGACACCGTGGACGCGCTCGGCTCGTACCGGCGTGGTCCGGCCGCGCTGGAGATCATGAAGCAGCCGGACGTCGGCCCGTTCGGGGTGGTCGCGCTGGTGGTCGTACTCCTGCTCCAGAGCGCGGTGCTCGCGGAGCTGGCCGGGCGGGACGCCCTCGCCGCGTTCGCCGCCGTGGTCGCCGCGACCGCGGCCGGGCGGCTCGCCGTCGGCCTGGCCTGCCGGCGCGGCTTGCCGGCCGCGCGGCCGGAGGGCCTGGGCGCGCTCGTGGCCGGCACCGTCGGGTGGGGCGCGCTGGCGCTCGGCGCGGTCGCCGTCGCGCTGGCGGCCGTGCCCGCAGTCCCGGACCGTCCGTGGCAGGGGCCGCTCGCCGTGCTCGGCGCGCTCGCCGTCGCGGCCGGGCTGCTCCGGCACCTGGTACGCCGCTTCGGCGGCATCACCGGCGACGTGCTCGGGGCGCTCGTGGAGATCGTCACCACGCTGTCCTACCTGGGACTGGTGCTGACCGGCTGAGCGTCACCGGTCCGGGCGGGTAGCGTTCGGGGCGAGTGCACCGGCGCGGTCGAGGGGGACGGCATGCTCATCACGGACGACTTCCTGCCGGTACCGGTGCCCGAGTCGCTCGACGCGACCTATCTGGTGCCGATCACCGGGCTGCCCAAGGTGAGCCCGAAGACGGCCGTGGAAGGGCTGGCCGGGCGGCTCGCCGAGCCGGTGCACGGGCTGGCCAAGCAGATGCTCGACAGCCCGCTGATGACCGTCGACACCCGTACCGTCGACGAGTTCCCCGAGCTGCCGCCGGACCTGCTCACCGCGTTCGGCGCCACCGAGGAGCAGCTGGCCCGGCTGGCCGCCGCCACCCACCTGGTGGTGGTGCAGGCCGAGTACCGGCCGGGCTGGCCGCCGGCGCACGAGTGGGCCGCCCGCGCGGTGGCCGCGGCGGTCGCCGAGACGGTCGGCGGGGACGTGGTGGACGTCTTCGGGCTCCAGTTCCTCGACCCGGCGGCGGCGCTGCGCTCGCTGCCCGACGAGCAGGGCCGGATCCGGCTCGTCGACTGGGTGCTGGTGCCCTACTCCTCGGACTCCGACGGGCTGTGGTTCACCACGAAGGGGCTGCGCCGGTTCGGGCTGCTGGAGTTGCAGGCCCAGGGCGTGCCGGACCACCTGACCCGGGCGTGGGGCGCGGTGATGACCGGCGCGGCCCGGCGGCTGCTGCGGGACTGGACCGACGGGCTCGCCGGTGAGGAGGTGCCGGCGTTCGTGCAGCTTCCCGTGCTGGCCACGGTGACCGGGCACGACATCGCCGTGGCGTACGGCAATCCGGAGCAGCACGGCGCGACCGCGCCGGTGCTGCTGCGGCTGGAGCTGGACCCGGCCACCGACCCGGACGCCGACTCGTTCCTGAGCCTCAACCCGCCGCCCGGGCATCCGGGTCCGCCCGGCCGCTACTTCGCCGCTGCCTGCGCGACGCTGTTCAACGGCATCCAGCCGGACGTGCGCTACACCCGTACCGGTGACGCGATGAGCCGCGCGGTGGAGACCGCCCGGGAGGCGCTCGGCGACATCCGGGCCCGGTTCCTGGCCGGGCGGCTGCCCGAGGAGAGCCAGCTCGTGGTCAAGTACGGGCTGCCCGGCGACGACGGCCCCGAGTACGTCTGGGCCGGGGTGACCTCGTGGGAGAGCCCGGAACGGATCGTCGGCGCGAGCGCCAGCGACGCCAACACCGACCCGAGCGTACGGATCGGCTCCCCGGTGGTGGTGGAGGCGTCGGACGTGGTCGACTGGGCGGTGCTGGACGGCACCGGCGTGCTGGAGGGCGGCTGGACGCAGGCAGTCCTCGACGCCGGGGAGCGCGGCGAGGACTGACCCGCGCGGCTCAGCGCGCCGAGGGCCGATCCGCCTCCGGCCTCAGCGCACCGAGGGCTTGACGAACGGCGGCCGGGTCAGGCGCATCCGGGCACGGCGGCCCCGGATGTCCACCTCCAGCTCCTCGCCGTCGGCCAGCTTCGGGTCGGTGTCGACGAGCGCCAGCGCGACGCCGTGCTTGAGCGTCGGGCTGAACGTGCCGCTGGTGACGGTGCCGACCTGCCGGTCGCCCGCGTACACGGCCATGCCGGGGCGCGGGATGGCCCGGTCGACAGCGGTCAGGCCGCGCAGCGTACGGGCGGGTCCGGCGGCCTTCTCGGCGCGCAGCGCGTCGCGGCCCCAGAACGCCGGCTTGTCCCAGCCCACCGCCCAGCCGGAGCGGCCCTGCACCGGGGTGATCTCCGGGGACAGGTCCTGCCCGTGCAGCGGGTAGCCCATCTCGGTGCGCAGCGTGTCCCGGGCGGCCAGGCCGCAGGCGCGGACGTCGCCGGCTGCGGCGAAGAGCGCGTCCCAGACGGCGACCGCGTGCTCGGACGCCACGACCAGCTCGTAGCCCAGCTCGCCGGTGTAGCCGGTGCGGCACACGGTCAGCTCCACCCCGTCGAGCGTGGCGGTGGAGAAACTCATGTAGTCGTGCCCGGTGGGCAGGCCGAGCGAGCCCAGCAGGTCCGCCGAGCGCGGGCCCTGGACGGCGAGCACCGCGTACGCCTCGTGCTCGTCGGTGACGGTGACCCCGGCGGGCGCGGCGGCGCGCAGCCGGCGGGCCACCTCGGCGGTGTTCGCCGCGTTGGGGATCAGGAAGACGTGGTCGTCTGCGTGCAGGTAGGCGATGATGTCGTCCACCACGCCGCCGGTGGCGTCGTCGCAGCAGAGCGTGTACTGCGCCTGACCGGGAGCGATCCGGCCGAGGTCGTTGGTGAGGCAGGCGTTGACGAAGTCCGCCGCGCCCGGCCCGGTGACCCGGATCTTGCCCAGGTGCGAGACGTCGAACACGCCGACGCCCTCACGGACGGCGGTGTGCTCCTTGAGCACGCCGCCACCGGCGTACTCCAGCGGCATCTGCCAGCCCCCGAAGGGGGCGAACTTCGCGCCGAGCGCGGTGTGCCGCTCGTGCAGCGGGGAGCGGCGCAGCCGGGTCTCGGCGGCGTCGGAGGTCACCTCGGTCATGGGTGGCAACTTACCGGCCGCGACGACTGTGGTTAGCATCGGCGGGATCCCGTCGGCGCGCATCGGCGGGACACCCACGCCTTCCGGCGGGTAGGTTGCCGCCGGAGACACCTTCACCGCCGGTACGCGACGACGCGGCCGGCCCGGCCCGCCCGGAGTAGCTTTCGTGACATCGCCCCGCACCACCCTCAGCCTGGTCGACACCGACCCCGCCGAACTCGCCGTCGACGCGATCGTGATCGGCGTGCACAGCCAGACCACCGAGCCGGGCAGCGGCGCACCCGCCCACGCCCTGCTGCTGGCCACCGGCGGGGAGAGCATCGCCGCCGCGTTCGACGGAAAGCTGACCGAGACGCTGGCCCTGCTCGGCGCGACAGGTGGCCCGGGCGAGGTGATCAAGTTGGCCACGCTGGGCACCGTGACCGCCCCGCTGGTCGTGGCCGTCGGCCTCGGCCCGGAGCCCTCGGGCGCCGCTCCGGCCCCGGAGTCGCTGCGCCGGGCCGCCGGCGCCGCCGTACGGGCGCTGGCCGGCGCGGCGCGCGTCGCCCTGGCCCTGCCCCTGCCCGACGACGCCGACGCCCCGGCCGCGCTGCGCGCGGTCGCCGAGGGCGCGCTGCTGGGCGGCTACCGGTTCGCCGGCTACAAGACCAAGCCGCAGCCGGCCCGCCGTGAGCCGGTGGCCGAGGTGCTGGTGGCGGTGCCGGACGCGGCCGACGCGACCGCCCAGGCCGAGGTCGCGCGGGCGCAGGCGGTGGCCGGCGCGGTGCGGACCAGCCGGGACTGGGTGAACACCGCGCCGAACGAGCTGCGTCCCCCGGCGTTCGCCGACGCCGTCTCCGCCGCCGCCCGCGAGGCGGGGCTGGAGGTCGAGGTGCTGGACGAGGCGGCGCTCAAGGCCGGTGGCTACGGCGGCATCCTCGCCGTCGGCCAGGGCTCCGAGGCCCCGCCGCGGCTGGTGAAGCTCACCTGGACGCCGGAGGGCGGCGGCAACGGCAAGCGGGTCGCGCTGGTCGGCAAGGGCATCACGTTCGACACCGGCGGCATCTCGATCAAGCCGGCGCAGGGCATGTGGGAGATGAAGTCGGACATGGCCGGCGCGGCGGCGGTCGGCGCGGCCATGCTGGCGATCGCGGCGCTCAAGCCGTCGGTCACCGTCACCGGCTACCTGCCGATGGCGGAGAACATGCCGTCGGGCGCCAGCTACCGGCCGGGCGACGTGATCAGCATGTTCAACGGCAAGAAGGTGGAGGTGCTGAACACCGACGCCGAGGGCCGGATGGTGCTGGCCGACGCGATGGCGCGGGCCTGCGCGGACGGCGCGGACTACCTGTTCGAGACCTCCACGCTGACCGGCGGGCAGGTGATCGCGCTGGGCAAGCGGATCGCCGGTGTGATGGGCACCCCGGAGCTGTGCGAGCGGGTGCGGGTGGCCGGTGACGCGACCGGTGAGCCGGCCTGGCCGATGCCGCTGCCGGACGACGTGCGCAAGGGCATGGAGTCGGACGTCGCGGACATCTCGCAGGTCAACGCCGGGATGGACCGGGCCGGGCACATGCTGCAGGGCGGCGTGTTCCTGCGCGAATTCGTCACCGACGACGTGGCGTGGGCGCACATCGACATCGCCGGTCCGGGTTACCACTCGGGCGAGGCGACCGGCTACTGGACCAAGGGCGGCACCGGCGTGCCGGTGCGTACGCTCGTGCACCTGGTCGAGGACGTCGCCACCAACGGCTGACGTGCAAGGAAGGGCCCCTTCTTAACGCCTCGCGTTGTAGAAGGGGCCCTTTTTAACACCCGCGCCCGCGCCCGCGCCCGCTCAGAACAGCTCGGGACGGCGCTTGCGGCGTTCGTTGTAGTCGCGCATGCGCTGCGGATAGCCCATCAGCCGCACGTCGTAGATCGGGATGGCGATCCGGTGCGCCCAGCGGCGGGCCTCGTCCGGCCCGCCCACGCGCCGCCGGGTCCACTCGCCGTCGTCGGCGATCAGCATGATCGTGGTCTCGGTGACCGTCGTACGGGGTTCGATGTACGCCTCGACGCCCTTACGGGTCCGGACGAAGTTCTCCAAGTGGTCCAGATCGGCGCGGTCGGCGGCACGGTCGCGGCTCGCCGGGGCGGCCCGCTTTCGTCGTCGGAACAACCCCACCGAATCCACTCCTCCCCCAAGCCGTCATCGAGGACGGTGCCAAGGGTACGTGTCACCGACGTGTCGTTGGGCACCTCGGTACGCGCCCGGTCCGTGGTGGTGACAAGATGACCGAGGTGGGGTGTGCCTGTTACTCCGCCG
>NZ_JAGPXV010000358.1:0-6079 GCF_018070405.1 Micromonospora sp. D75 | reverse complement strand
ACCGACGCCGGGTCGGCCACGATCCGCTGAAAAAGATCAAGGTGTACGCCGAGCGCGTCCGCCACGATCGCCTTGATCACATCACCGTGGCTGCACGCGAGCCAGACCGCCTCCGGTCCGTGCTCGGCGGTGACCCGCGCGTCCCACGCCCGTACCGCCGCCACCGCGCGCGCGGACATCGCCGCCATCGACTCCCCGTGCGGGAACGCGGCGGCGCTCGGGTGCTGCTGCACCACCGGCCAGAGCGGCTCCTTCGCCAGCTTCTTCAGCGCCTGCCCCTCCCAGTCGCCGTACCCGCACTCGATCAGCCCGTCGTCCACCACGGGCTCGGCGTCCGGCAGGGCCAGTTCGAGGGTCTGCCGGCAGCGGATCAGCGGGCTGGTCACCACCGCCGCGAGCGGCAGCCCGGCGAGGCGTGCCCCCACCGCCGTCGCCTGCGCCCGGCCGGTGTCGTCCAGCTCGACCGGTTGCCGCCCGGCCAGGCCGCCGTCGGCGTTCGCGGTGGTCCGGCCGTGTCGCAGAAGCAGAAGGGTCGCCACGCAGACCACCCTAGGCGGTACGCCCCGACCGTGATCGTCCCGCCACGACGCCGACCTTTCCCGCCCTCACACCCCGTCCCCGCCCTCGCACCCCGTCCGCGTCGATCGTGATCGCCCGTCGCATTGCGCAGC
Organism: Micromonospora sp. D75; assembly: GCF_018070405.1. Classification (NCBI taxonomy): domain Bacteria; kingdom Bacillati; phylum Actinomycetota; class Actinomycetes; order Micromonosporales; family Micromonosporaceae; genus Micromonospora; species Micromonospora sp. D75. Next base: position 5,408 of record NZ_JAGPXV010000358.1, on the reverse strand, counting down.
TCGTTCGTCTCGCGCGGCACTCCGCCAGAGATCTTGGAAGATTTGGGCCCCTATGAGAGCCATTTCCTTCCAAGATCTCCTGAGGTAGCGGCGCACGCCGGAGATCTTGGTACGTTCCCGCCCTTGTAGGGGCCGCTCCGTACCAAGATCTCCGGCGAGCCCTTTCGAGACGGCGATATGCGCTTGCGATCTGCCGTCGGCGACCCGACCTCCCACACGATCATGAGGTTGACGGCGACAAAACGGACACGAGGTGCCGGCAACTTCATGATCGACGCGGCAGGGAAGCCCGGGCGTTGGCGGGCGCGACGTGGGCGCGACGTAAGCGGGCGCTACGTGAGCGGGGCGGAGATGGGCGTGCGCAGGTGGAGCGGTCGGCGGAGTGGGCCGGATGCGTCGGAACGAGAGAGCGGGGCGTGTCGGGGAGGGCGTGTCCGTTTGCGTCGGGTGTCTGATTTCGGGGTGGTCGGGGACACCCGCACGGCGGAATCGCCTGCGGGGCCGGGACGTTATATCTGGCGAACGACCGCAGCAGCGCCCCCGCAGCCCGAGAAGGCGGGCGGCAGCGTCCGGGAATGATCCCGGGCCGGCGGTCGTTGGACATGTCTCCGGCGCGACCAGCGAGCCCCGCACGCCACCCCCGGCGTCCGCGGTCCGCGTGAGCAGACGCCGGATCCCCCCGAAGACTTCTCTGAGCGCCTGACGGTGCCCACGCACTCGCCCCCGGGTGCGTCGACCCCCGAATGGAGCCCCCTCATGAACACGATCCTGCGCAAGAGCATCCTCGGTATCGCCGGTCTGACCGTCGCCGGTGGCCTCGCCGCCGGCCCCCTCAACCACGACACCAGCACCCCCACCACCCGCAACGCCGCGGTCACCACCACCCAGGCCGCGAAGCTCGACAGCGCCGCGCTGATCCCGCACGGCGTGCAGGGCACCCAGTCCCACATCGACCTCGACGACGAGCAGACCGCCAACGTCAAGGCCATCATCGCCGCCACCAAGAAGGCCGGCATGGACGAACGCGCCGCCGTCGTCTCCATCGCCACCGCCCTGCAGGAGTCGAAGCTGGAAAACCTCGGCCACCTCGGTGACCGCAACGACCACGACTCGCAGGGCCTGTTCCAGCAGCGCCCCTCCAGCGGTTGGGGCACGGTCGAGCAGATCACCGACCCCGAATACTCCACCACCGCGTTCCTGAAGGGCCTCAAGCAGGTCGACGGCTGGCGCGACATGCCGCTGACCAAGGCCGCCCAGACCGTCCAGGTCTCCGCCTACCCGGACCACTACGCCCAGTGGGAGCAGCAGGCCGCCGACCTGGTCGCCGAGCACTGGAACAGCTGAGACAAGCAGAAGGCCGGCACCCCGAACATCGGGTGCCGGCCTTTCGCATGACAGCGTCAGGTGGCGCTGATCGTGCCGGTGGCCAGCAGGCAGATCACCAGGCTGCCCAGCGCGACCCGGTAGAGCACGAAGACGTACAGCGTGTGGTGTGCGACGTAGCGCAGCAGCCAGGCGATGGCCGCGTACCCGACGGCGAACGCGATCAGCGTCGCCACCACCATCTGCGCCACGCTCGGCGCGGCGGTGCCGGGCGCGGACGGCTCGAAGACGTCCGGCAGGCTGAACACGCCGGAGATCACCACGGCCGGGATGGCCAGCAGGAACGAGTAGCGGGCCGCGGTCTCCCGGGTCAGGTTGAGCAGCAGGCCCGCGGTCAGCGTGCCGCCGGAGCGGGACACGCCTGGTACGAGCGCCGCGGCCTGGGCGAAGCCCATCACCACGCCGTCGCGCATCCGGAAGTTCTCCAGCGTACGGGTCTGCCGGCCCCAGTACTCGGCGAAGGCGAGCAGTACCGCGCCGATGATCAGCGTGCAGGAGATCAGCCAGAGGTTGCGGCCGGCGGTGCGGATCTGGTCCTTGAAGATCAGTCCGAAGATGCCGATCGGGATGGTGCCGACGATGACGTACCAGCCCATGCGGTAGTCGAGGCTGGAGCGCACCGAGCGGTCGAACAGGCCCAGACACCAGGTGCGGACGATCCGCCAGATGTCCTTGGCGAAGTAGATCAGGACGGCGGCCTCGGTGCCGAGTTGGGTCACCGCGGTGAACGACGCGCCCGCGTCCCGGCCGAAGAACAGCTCCGAGGTGATCCGCAGGTGCCCGGACGAGGACACCGGAAGGAACTCGGTCAGCCCCTGGACCAGGCCCAGGACGATGGCCTCGATCCAGGTCACTCCCCGACTCCGGACAGCTCCAGCGCCTCGGCGACGGTCCGCAGGGTCTGCACCCCGCTCTCCCGGTCGGCCACGAACAGCGACACCGACAGCGTGGTCACGCCCGCGGCGGCGTACTCCCGCATGCGCTCGGCGATGCGCTCCTTCGGGCCGAGCAGCGAGGTGCGGTCGATGAACTCCATCGGTACGGCGGCGGCCGCGTCGCGCTGCCGCTTGGCCAGGTAGAGGTCCTGGACCTCGCGGGCCGCGTCGCCGTAGCCCATCCGGGTGGCGAGCTGGTTGTAGAAGTTCTGCTTGCGGCTGCCCATGCCGCCGACGTACAGCGCGGCGTACCAGCGGACCAGCTCGGCGCAGGTGGCGATGTCGTCGCCGACCACCACCGGCACGGACGGCACCACGTCGAAGCCGGCCAGTTCCTTGCCGGCGGCGGCGCGGCCGGCCCGGACCGAGGCGAGGTGCTCCTCGGCGAACTCCGGGGAGTAGAAGACGGCCAGCCAGCCGTCGGCGATCTCGCCGGCCAGCTCCAGGTTCTTCGGGCCGACGGCGGCCAGGTAGATCGGGATGTGCTCGCGCGGCGGGTGGAAGCCCAGCCGCAGCGCCTTGCCCGGGCCGTCCGGCAGCGGCAGCGTGTAGTGCTCGCCGTCGTACGCGACCTCCTTGCGGGCCACCGCCAGCTTGACGATGTCCACGTACTCCCGGGTGCGGGCCAGCGGCTTGGCGAACCGCACGCCGTGCCAGCCCTCCGAGACCTGCGGGCCGGACACGCCCAGGCCGAGCCGGAACCGGCCGCCGGAGATCGTGTCGATGGTCGCCGCGGTCATCGCGGTCATGGCGGGCGAGCGGGCCGGGATCTGCATGACCGCCGACCCGACGTCGATCCGCTCGGTCTGTCCGGCGATCCAGGACAGGATGCTCGGCGAGTCCGAGCCGTACGCCTCCGCGGCCCACACGACCGAGTAGCCGAGCCGGTCCGCCTCCTGGGCCAATGCCAGGTGGTCGAACGGCGTGCTCCACGCCGTTTGGTATCCGAGGTTGAGCCCGAGTCGCACTGATCCTCCCGCCATCCGCACCACAGGTCGCATCAGGTTACGCAATGAGCGTGGCGCCCTCGACGTCCGGCTCACCCGAACATGTCACACCGGTCTGATGTCGCGCGGGAACTTGACTGCGGCGAGGATATCCGTGACGCCGGGTTCGAAATAAGGTTCACGCATGCAACAGCGACCGCTCGGCCGAAGCGGGCTGGCGGTATCGCGGCTCGCGCTCGGCACCATGACCTGGGGACGCGACACCGACGCCGACGACGCGGCCGCCCAGCTGAAGAGTTTCCTCGACGCGGGCGGCAACCTCGTGGACACCGCGGACGTGTACGCCGACGGCGACGCCGAATCGGTGATCGGCTCGCTGCTGGGCAGCCTGGTGGACCGCGACGAGCTGCTGATCGCCACCAAGGCGGGGCTGCGGCCGGGCAGCCGCCGCCGGGACGGCTCGCGCGGGCACCTGCTGCGCACGCTCGACGCCTCGCTGCGCCGGCTGGGCACCGACCACGTCGACCTGTGGCAGGTGCACGGGTACGACCCGGACACGCCGCTGGAGGAGACGCTCTCGGCCCTGGACCACGCCGTGTCCAGCGGCAAGGCCCGCTATGTGGGCGTGTCGAACTTCTCCGGCTGGCAGACCGCCCGCGCCGCCGCCTGGCAGGCCGCCTGGCCGGGGCGCGCCCCGGTGGTCGCCGCGCAGGTGGAGTACTCGCTGCTGGAGCGCGGCGTGGAGCGGGAGGTGCTGCCCGCCTGCACCGGGATGGGGCTGGGCGTGCTGCCCTGGTCGCCGCTGGGCCGGGGCGTGCTCACCGGCAAGTACCGCAACGGCCGCCCGGCCGACTCGCGGGCGGTGTCGCCGCACTTCGAACGGTTCGTCGCCACCGACCTGGAGCCGCGCTGCTCCAGCATCGTGGAGGCGGTCGCCATCGCGGCCGGCGGGCTCGGCGTGGCGCCGCTGGAGGTGGCGCTGGCCTGGGTGCGGGACCGGCCCGGCGTGACCGCGCCGATCCTGGGCGCCCGGACCGTCGGGCAGCTGCTCGGCGCGTTGCAGGTGGAGCGGATGACGCTGCCGGAGGAGATCGTCACGGCGCTGGACGACGTGTCGGCGGTGCCGGTGGGCTACCCGGAGCGCGACGGCTGAGCCGCGGCGGGGCGGTCCGGGTCACCGTCAGGGGGTGGCGGAGGGCCCGCGACCTGGGCAGCATAGGGGCATGGACTACGAATACGCGCCGCTGCGGTTGCCTTCGAACGTCGATCGGCTGACCGCCGCGGCGCAGCTGGCGATCCAGGCCGAGTTCTCCGGTTGGGAGCTGGCCCGGGTGCGGCTCTACCGGGACGGCACGCGGCAGGTGGTGCTGCGGCGCCGCCTGGTGAACAAGCCGCAGCCGGGCCTGTCGTACTGACGGGCCCGTCCCCGGGGCCGCGCGACGCGGCGCCGCCCCGGGGACGCGCACGGCCTAGTGCGCGTGGTCGTGCTCCTCGTCGAGCTCCATGAACGGGTGCTCGTCGAGCCGGCCGACCAGCCGGTCGTCGGCGGCGGGCTGGAACGGCCCGACCGGGTCGTCGTCGTCGAACGACTCCAGGTCGACCGGGGTGCCGACCTCGCTGACCATGACCACGCCGTCGAGCGGCTCCAGCTCCGGCACGTCCAGCGCGGACAGCGAGCCGTCGCCGCTCTGCAGCAGCTCCAGCACCGCCTCGCCGACGCCCTCCACCGGGGCCGGCTCGTCGTCCTCCGGGGTGCCGTCGCGGCGGGCCGCCTCGGCGGCACGCAGCAGCGCGGCGACGCTCGGCACCCGGTAGTCGCGCCGCTGCCGCACCGAGATGACCCGCGGGTGCGGGTCGGTGGGCTCGCCGCCCTCCACGGCGCCGAAGCGCTCGTCGGCCTCGTCCGGGTCGATCGACTCCACGTCCCAGGGCGTCACCTCGCCGAACGCGTCGAGCAGCTGCTCGTCGTAGGCGAACGAGGCGTTGTTCAACGCGACGTACGCCTGCCAGACGGCGTCGTCGTCGATCCGGCCCTGAGCGGCCCGGACGGCGGCCAGGTGGGCGCGAGCGGCGTCGATCACCCGCTCGAGGGCGGCATCCAGCTCACCGTGCTGGTCGGTCATGTGTGGCAGTCCCTTCGCGA
>NZ_JAGPXV010000357.1:0-6083 GCF_018070405.1 Micromonospora sp. D75 | reverse complement strand
AGCGGGGCGCCGCTCTCCACCGCCAGCGGGGTCTCCCACACGCCGTCGACGCTGAGCTGGTGGATCGCCGAACGCCGGTCCGCCTCGTTGCCGGCCAGCACGAGTTCGTTCTCCGCCACCCAGGCCACCACCGTCACGCCGGTGAGCAGGGTGGCCACCCGGCGCGGCTGTCCCAGGTTGACCACGCCGCCGTCGACGCTGACCGCGGCGACGTAGAGCGCGCCGCCGCTGACCAGTGCGACCCGGTGGCCTTCGAGGGAACCGGCGACCGCCGTCACCGGGCCGGACACGGACAGCGCGATCTCGCTCATCCGGCCCGACCCGTCGAACCGGTAGAGCTTGCCGTCTGCCGCCACCAGGCCACCCGGCCGGGCCTTGGTCAGCGACCGCAGCCAGGTCGGGCGGCTCATCGCGCGGAACGTGCGGTCGCTCGCGTTGAGCGTGGCCACCGGCTCCGCGCCGGAGCCCACCTTGAGCCGCTTGCGGTTGTCGGCGCCGGTGACGACGAGCGCGGCCAGCACCTGTTCCTCGGCACGGGCGAGCGCGGCGGAGACCACGTTGCGGTTCTCCTCCGGCGGCAGCGGCACGGCGGCCCGCGGCTCGTTGCCGAACGCCAGTGGGCGTACGGCGCCGTCGTAGACGCCCAGCCGCATCGGGTTCGCCCCGCGCGGGTACGCGACGACCGAGACGCGCTCCCGCCGGAGGGCGACGGTCAGCCGCTTCTGGTTCTGGATCTTGAGGTCGACCACGCCGTCCAGGTCCGACAGGGACCAGGCCAACTGGGTGCCGAGCCGGTTCAGCCGCTGCTCGTTGGCCCCCGGCATGTTCAGGTTGATCTCCCAGTGCCCGTCCGTCCCGGTCGCGTTGTTGATCAGCTGGGTGCCGTCGGGCAACCCGGTCACGCCGGCGGCCAGCCAGTCCGAGGGGCGGTCCGCCAGCCACTTCATCACCTCGGTGATCCGCCGCTCGGTCGGTGCCGAGGAGAGCAGGTAGCGCTGGTCCGGCACCAGCCGGGTCTGGTCCGAGTTCCAGAAGTAGACGGTGCGGGGGCGGTAGTACTCACGCATCGCCGAGTCACTGGCCAGCAGCACGTTCGGCGCCTCGGTGATCAGCAGCCCGGTCCCGGCCGGCTCGGCGCGGCGCAGCTCGAAGACGTACTGCGTGTCGCTGGCCACCGGCGGCCCGAGCGTGCCGTCCGCCCGCAGCACGCCGACCTGCTGCACCTTGAGCGTCACCGTGCTGGTGCCCTGGTTGTTCGGCGGCGTGCTCTCCGGCTTCTCCCGCAGCCGCACCACGGTCAACTCGACCTCGCTGGTCTGCGGCTTGCCCGGGAGCAGGTCGCGGGACTCCTCGGCGAGGAACTTCCGGGCCCGGGCGTACGCCTGGTCGCGTTCCCCGGCCGCCGCCGCCCGCAGGTAGTTCTCGATGAACGGCACCGGCTCGCTGCTGTCGGCCGGTTCGGGCGGCCGGGCCGGACTGCCGTTGAGCGCTCCGCCCTGCGCGGCCGGCACCGAGCCGTCGATCTGGACGTCTGTCTCACCCGGGATGCCGCAGCCGACGAGCGCGGCCGGAAGCAGGGCGCCGGCCAGCAGCAGGGCCAGGGCGCGGCGGCTCACGGCCGGACCTCCGCCCGGTCGCCTTCGGCGGCGGGCTCCACGGTCAGCGTTCCGGCGTCGGTGCCCGGGCCGATGGCGAGCAGGCCGCCGTCGCGGGGACCGCCGAACGGCACCGTGGCGTCGGCCGGCACCAGCCGCAGCGGGGAGGTGGTGAGCCGGTCCCCGGCCCGGGCCGGCAGCGTGAGCCGGAACTGGGCGCCCTGGCCGGGCGCGCCCCACGCTTCCAGCCAGCCGCCGTGCAGGCGGGCGTCCTCCAGGCTGATCGACAGGCCGAGCCCGGTGCCGCCGGTCTGCCGGGCCCGCGACGGGTCGGCCCGCCAGAAGCGGTTGAACACCAGCTTCTCCTCCCCCGGCTTGAGGCCGACGCCGTGGTCCCGCACGGTGATCGCCACCGCGCTGCGGTCCTGGCCCAGGGTGATCCGTACCGGTTTGGCCTCGCCGTGCTCGACCGCGTTGCCGACCAGGTTGCGCAGCACCCGCTCGACGCGGCGCGGGTCGACCTCGGCGATCACCGGAGTGTCCGGCAGGTCCAGCTCGATCGTGACCCCGACCCGCTCGGCCAGCCCGGCCAGCCGCTCGGTGACCCGGTGCACCACCGGCACCAGGTCGGTCGGCTCGCTGTCCAGCACCGCGAAGCCGGCGTCGAACCGGCTGATCTCCAGCAGGTCGGTGAGCAGCTCCTCGAACCGGTCCAGCTCGGCCTGGAGCAGCTCGGCGCTGCGGGCCACCGCCGGGTCGAACTCGTCCCGCTCGGCGAAGATCAGGTCGGCGGCCATCCGGACCGTGGTCAACGGCGTCCGCAGCTCGTGCGAGACGTCCGAGGTGAACCGGCGTTGCAGCCGGGACATCTCCTCCAGTCGGAGGATCTGCCGTTGCAGGTTCGTCGCCATCTGGTTGAACGAGGCGGCCAGCAGGGCGAGGTCGTCCTCGCCGTTCACCACCATGCGCTGGTCGAGCAGGCCGGCGGAGAGCCGCTGCGCGGTGCGCGCGGCCACCCGTACCGGCGTCACCACCAGGCGGGTGACCAGGGCGGCCAGCAGGCCGAGCAGGAGGACGAGCGCGACGCCGGTGGCGACCACCGTGGCCCGGGCGTCGGCCGCCGTCGCGTCCTGCCGGGCCAGGGGTACGAGGTAGTAGAGCTCGACCTGCCCGAACTTGGTGGGCACCGGGGAGCCGTAGACCAGGTATTTGGTGCGTTCGCCGCCGAGCGACCCGGTGCGGATCTGGTGGGCGACCTTGCCGGAGGCCACGGCGGCCCGCAGCTCGTCGCCGATCACCGTGCCCACCGGCACCTCGGGCGTGGTGCGCGGCTCGATGAACTCGGCGAAATTGTCGGCGGTGATCGCCACCACGACGCCGCTGGTCTGCGTCGGGTCACCGCCGGCCAGATAGTTCACCGTGCCGTCGATGGTGTTCTGGAGCTGCGCCTCCTGCGGCTGGCTGTAGAGGTTGAACTGCTTCGCCGCGTACTCGCTGCCGTTGCTCAGCCGCAGCCGCACGTCGGTCTCGGCGTTCTCCAGCAGGATGCTGGTGATCTTGTCGGCGATCAGGTAGGCGAAACCGCCCACCAGCAGACTCGACGCCACCAGCGTGATGGTGACCACACGCACCTGGAGCGACCGCCGCCAGGCCTGGTGCACCGCGGCGACCAGCCGGGCGACCCGGCCGCTCAGGGCGAGCCAGAGCGCCCGCACGGCGTGGAGCCGGCGGGGCTCGGCGGTCGGCGTGTCCGGCAGCGGGGTGGTCACCACAGTGCTGACCAGGCTATCCGGTACCCGCCTTGTAACCCACGCCCCGCACGGTCAGGATGATTTCGGGTCGCTCCGGATCCGGCTCGATCTTGGCGCGCAGCCGCTGCACGTGCACGTTCACCAGGCGGGTGTCGGCGGCGTGGCGGTAGCCCCAGACCTGTTCCAGCAGCACCTCGCGGGTGAAGACCTGGCGCGGCTTGCGGGCGAGCGCGACCAGCAGGTCGAACTCCAGCGGGGTCAGCTTCACCTCGTCGCCGTCGCGGCTGACCGTGTGCGCCGGCACGTCGATGGTGATCTGGTTGCCGGGCGGCCCGATCGTCAGCATCTCCGGGGCCACGTCCTCGCCCCGGCGCAGCCGGGCCCGCATCCGGGCCACCAGTTCCTTGGGCTTGAACGGCTTGACCACGTAGTCGTCGGCGCCGGACTCCAGGCCGAGCACCACGTCCACGGTGTCGCTCTTGGCGGTCAGCATCACGATCGGCACGCCGGACTCGCCCCGGATGGCGCGGGCCACGTCGATGCCGCTCATGCCGGGGAGCATCAGGTCGAGCAGGACGATGTCGGGTCGGTTGTCGCGGAAGGCGGCCAACGCCCGTTCGCCGTCCGCGACGAAGGACGGCACGAAGCCCTCGCTGCGCAGCACGATGCCGAGCATCTCGGCGAGGGCGGGGTCGTCGTCGACCACGAGTACCCGGGCTCTCATGGGGTTTATCGTTCCATCCCCGTTCGTCTGGAGGGGTTCGGCGTCTCCACGGCACGGTAGCGCCGAGCGGGCCCGCGCACCACAGCAAGCGGCGTGGCCGCACAGCGTGGCGCGTCAGGGCGGACGGGTCCACCGGATGCGGACCCGCCGTGCAACCATGATCCCTCGGGCGCCGCGCCGCCCGCCACCTCCGCCCTGCCCGCCAGGAGTACGCGTGCCCGACGCCGGCCCGACCGCGGTGCTGCCGCGCCGTCCGCTGACCGTCGGCGAACTGCTCGACGCGGCAGTGCTGCTGCTGCGCGACCACGCCCGGGTGCTCGTCCCGCTCGCCCTCGTGCTGGCCCTCGCCGAGCAGGCGGTGCTCCACCCGCTGCGGCTGCTGGTCGAGGCCGACCCGCCGCAGTGGTGGCCGGCGGACCTCGGTGACTCGCTGCCCTGGTACTGGCTGCTGCTGGCGACCGGCGCCGGCACCGAGGCGGCGATCATCGCGCTGCTGGGCGGCCCGGCCGCGCGCGGCGCCGGCGCGGCCCTGCTGGGGCGCCGTCCCGGGCCGGCCGAGCTGCTGCGCGGCTCCCGGCCCGGCCCCGTGGTGCTGGCCGCCTTCGCGGTCGGCCCCGTCGTCGCGCTCGCCGCACTGACCGGGCCGGGCTGGTTCCTGGCGTACGGGCTGCTCGGCCTGGTGGTGCCGGTGCTGGTGCTGGACGGGGTGCCCGGACACCGGGCCCCGTGGCGGGCGATCCGCCTGGCGGGCCGGGTGAGCGCGCGGGCCGCCGCCGTCCGGCTGCTGGGCTACCTGGGCTGGTGGCTGATCCGGCTCGGCATCGGGCTGGGCGTCTATCACGGTCTCGGCATGCTGGGCCTGTTCGACGTGTCCGCCTGGGCGCTGCCGGTGACCGTCGCCGCCTTCGCCGCGGTGAACGCGCTGGCGTACCCGGCGTTGGCCTGCCTGGACGCGGTGCTGCACCTGGAGACCCGGATCCGCACCGAAGGGCTGGACATCCGGCTCTCCCGCGCGCCGGCGGGCGTACCGGAACCGCTCCTGCTGGCGGCGCAGCGGTGAGCCGCTGGTGGACCGAGACGGTCGCGGCCCTCGGTGACCTGCTGCCGCTGCCGCTGGCCGCGCTGATCCTGCTGGCGGTCGCGCTGCTGGCCGCCCTGGGCTGGTACTTCTTCCCGGCCTGGGTGCCCCGCCGGCTGCCCCGGTTCTCACTGCCCCGGCTGCGCCTGCCGCGCCTGCCCCGGCTGCGGCTGCCCCGCCTGCGCCGGCCCGCGCGCCGCCGCCGCTCCGATCCGCCGCCGGTACGCGTGCCCGAGCCCCGGACCCCGGAGGCCGTGCCGGCCGGCGCGCCCGGGCTGGCCGACCGGCTCGCGGCCGAGGGCCGGTACGCCGAGGCGGTCCGGGAACGGCTGCGCGAGATGGTCCGGCTCCTGGTCACGCGGCACGTCGTGGAGCCCCGCCCCGGGCTCACGGTGGTCGAGCTGACCGAGGCGGCGGCCCGTGCCCGGCCCCAGGTGCGGCCGACGCTGCACACCGCCGGGGCGATCTTCTCCGACCTCTGGTACGCCCAGCGTCCCGCCACCGCCGCGCACGACCACCGGATGCGTGAACTCGCCGCCGACCTGCGTCGCGAGCTGACCGGGGAGGAGCCGCGATGACCGCCACCGTGACGCCGGCGGAAACGGCCACCGCCGCGACGCCGCGCCGTCGGCGGCACCGGCTGCTCGTCCCGCTCGGACTGGCCGTGCTGCTGATCGTGACCACGCTCGTGCTGCACGCCGTCGACCGGCCCGACACCGACGAGCCCGGCTTCCTATCCCCGGTCGCCACCGACGACGACGGGGGCAGCCGCCTCGCCGAGGCGCTGCGCGCGCAGGGCGTGCCGGTGCGCCGGGAGACGGCGTTCGACGGGGTGCTGCAGACCGCCGGCATCGCTCCGAGCACCGTCTTCGTGCCCGCGCCCGGACTGGTGCACCCGGACCTGCTCGACCGCCTGACCGCCCTGCCCCCGGGCA
>NZ_JAGPXV010000356.1:0-6099 GCF_018070405.1 Micromonospora sp. D75 | reverse complement strand
GGCCAGCAGCGTGCACCAGCCGAGCAGGTGCGGACCCAGGTCGGCGCGCAGCGGCGTCCAGGAGGCGCGGATCTCGATGTCACCGGCGGCGGGCGGCCCGGCCAGCTCGCCGAACCGGGTGGAGAGCGTCTGGGTGACGGTGCCGCCGATCGCCCGGTGCCCGGCGCCCTGCGCGTCCAGCGCGTCGGTCAGCCAGGTCCAGCCGACGCCCGGCAGCAGCGGGTCGCTGGCCAGGTCGACCTCAAGCTCGGCGGTGACGTACGTGACCAGCCGCAACGTGCCCTGCCACGCCTCGTGCCCGGCCGGGTCGTGCAGCAGGATCAGCCGGCCGGTGGCCACCTCGTCGTCGTCGCGCATCACGGCGGCGGAGAGCGCGAACGCGAACGGGGCCAGCCGCTGGGGCGCGCCGACCTCCTCCAGGATGATCTCCGGGCGGGGTGTCACCGACCGCAGCCCCGCGACCGCGCGAGCGAACGTTTCCGGGAGCGCGATCGGGGGGGCCATGCGGGCAGCCTATGCGCGCCCACCGTACGGCGCGCGACGGCGCGCCGGGTGATCGACGGTTAAGAAGGGGCCCTTCCTCTACCGGAGGCGTTAAGCGGGGGCCCTTCCTTCTACGTCACAAATGCGGACGGTGAGCGCGGGAGCGTGCCGGGGGCGTGGCACGATTGCCGCGATGACCACCGACACCACGGGCACTGCCGCCCGAGACGGAGAACCCCGCCGCGGCGGGCCGGCCGACTCGCCCTTCGTGCGCGCCTGCCGGCGCGAGCCGGGCCCGCACACGCCGGTCTGGTTCATGCGCCAGGCCGGCCGGTCGCTGCCGGAGTACCGCGAGATCCGGGCGAACGTGCCGATGCTGGAGTCCTGCCGCCGGCCGGACCTGGTCACCGAGATCACGCTCCAGCCGGTGCGCCGGCACGGCGTGGACGCGGCGATCCTGTTCAGCGACATCGTGGTGCCGGTCGCCGCGGCCGGCATCGACCTGGACATCGTGCCCGGCACCGGCCCGGTGGTGGCCGAGCCGATCCGTACCGCCGCCGACGTCGAGCGGATCTCCCCGATCGGCCGCGACGAGGTGTCGTACGTGGACGAGGCGGTCCGCCAGCTCGTCGTCGAGCTGGGCGACACCCCGCTGATCGGCTTCGCCGGCGCCCCGTTCACGCTCGCCAGCTACCTGGTCGAGGGCGGGCCGTCGCGTACCCACGCCAAGACCAAGGCGCTGATGTACGGCGACCCGGACCTGTGGCACGCGCTGTGCTCCCGGCTGGCCGAGGTGACGCTGGCGTTCCTCCAGGTGCAGATCGACGCCGGGGTCTCCGCGGTGCAGCTGTTCGACTCGTGGGCCGGCGCGCTCTCCGAGGCCGACTACCGCCGCTTCGTGCTGCCGCACTCGACGTACGTGCTGGGCGGGCTCGCTGACTCCGGCGTGCCGCGGATCCACTTCGGGGTGGGCACCGGCGAGCTGCTCGGCGCGATGGGCGAGGCCGGCGCCGACGTGGTGGGCGTGGACTGGCGTACGCCGCTGGACGTCGCCACCGGCCGGATCGGGCCGGACAAGGCGGTGCAGGGCAACCTCGACCCGACTGTGCTGCTCGCGCCCTGGCCGGTGGTGGAGACCGAGGTGCGGCGCATCGTCGAGCAGGGCCGGGCCGCTCCCGGCCACGTGTTCAACCTCGGCCACGGCGTCCTGCCGGAGACCGACCCCGAGGTGCTGACCCGGGTGGTCGCGCTGGTGCACGAGCTGACCGCGCGACCGGAGCGCTAGGAGGCGACAGTGGTGCGACCGTGGCGGGTGGCGATCGTCGGTGGCGGGATCACCGGGCTGGCCGCCGCCGTCCGGTTTCGCGACCGCGCTCCCGAGGGCACCGAGGTCACCGTGTACGAGCAGTCCGGCCGCCTCGGCGGCAAGCTGTTCACCGGTGAGCTCGCAGGCGGGCCGGTCGAGTTCGGCGCGGAGTCGTTCCTGATGCGCGACCCGGCCGGTGGCGAGTCGGCGGCGGTGACGCTGGCCCGGCGCCTCGGCCTGGCCGAGGCGATCGTGCACCCGACCGTCGGGCAGGCCGCCCTGCTGGTCGACGGCACGTTGCGCCCGGTGCCGGGCGGGACGCTCGTCGGCGTACCCGGGGATCTGGAGAAGGTGGCGGCGGTCGCGCCGCCGGCGGCGGACGCCGACCGCGACGCGGGCCTCCCGTTGCTGGGCGACGGTGAGGACACCTCGGTCGGTGAGCTGGTCCGCAAGCGTCTCGGTGACGCGGGGGTGGAGCGGCTGGTCGATCCGATGCTCGGCGGCGTGTACGCCGGGCGGGCCGACGACCTGTCGCTGGTCACCACGATGCCGGCGCTGGCCCGCGCGGCACGCGCCGAGCACACGCTCGTCGGTGCGGTACGCGCCGCGCAGGCCGCCGCGCCGCGCGCGCCCGGCGCCCCGGTCTTCGGCACCCTGGCCGGTGGGCTGAGCACGCTGGTCGAGGCGGCGGCGACGGCGAGCGGCGCGACGATCCTGCGGGGCGCGGCGGTACGCGAGCTGCGCCGCACCCCGTCCGGATGGCGGCTCACCGTCGGGCCGACCCGCGACGCCGAGCACGTCGAGGCCGACGCGGTGCTGCTCGCGGTGCCGGCCCGCCCGGCCGCCCGGCTGCTCGCCGCCGCCGCGCCCGAGGCGGCCGACACGGTGGGCGCGCTCGACTACGCCAGCGTCGCCCTGATCACCCTGGCCCTGCCCGGTCCGGCCCTGCCGGAGCTGTCCGGTTTCCTGGTGCCGGCCGGTGAGGGGCTGACGATCAAGGCGTCGACGTTCTTCACCACCAAGTGGGGGCACCTGCGGCGGCCGGACGGGCTGGCACTGGTGCGCGCCTCGGTCGGCCGGTACGGCGACGAGACGTCGCTGCAGCTCACCGACGACGACCTGGCCGACGCGGTGCACCGGGAGCTGTCGGCGGTGCTCGGCGCGCCGCTGCCGACTCCGGTGGCCCGGCACGTGCAGCGGTGGGGCGGCGCGCTGCCCCAGTACACGCCCGGGCACACCGCCCGGGTGGCGGCGGTCCGGGCGGCGCTGCGCGCCGCGTACCCGACGCTTGCCGTGGCCGGGGCCGGCTACGACGGCGTCGGCATCCCGGTGTGCGTCCGCTCCGGCGAGACGGCGGCCGAAGAGATCATCACGGCACTGGAAGGATCGGCAGCATGACCGAGCAGACCAACGCGGCGCGGCTGCGGGAGCTCAACGAGACCATCCGTTACACGATGTGGTCGGTGTACCGGGCCACCAGCCCGCTGCCGTCGCTGCGGGAGAACGTCGTCGACGAGGTCGAGTCGCTCTTCACCGAGCTGGCCGGCAAGGACGTCACGGTCCGGGGCACGTACGACGTGGCCGGGCTGCGCGCCGACGCCGACCTGATGATCTGGTGGCACTCGTCGTCCAGCGACGCGCTGCAGGACGCGTATCTGCGGTTCCGCCGCACCACGCTGGGCCGGGCGCTCACCCCGGTCTGGTCGCAGATGGCGCTGCACCGCCCGGCCGAGTTCAACAAGAGCCACATCCCGGCGTTCCTGGCCGACGAGCAGCCGCGCCCCTACCTGTGCGTCTACCCGTTCGTGCGCTCGTACGAGTGGTACCTGCTGCCCGACGCGGAGCGGCGCGAGCTGCTGGCCGAGCACGGCAAGATGGCTCGCGGCTACCCGGACGTGCGGGCCAACACGGTGGCGTCGTTCGCGCTCGGCGACTACGAGTGGATGCTCGCGTTCGAGGCCGACGAGCTGCACCGGATCGTGGACCTGATGCGTGACCTGCGCGCCTCCGGCGCCCGGCGGCACGTGCGGGAGGAGATCCCGTTCTACACCGGCCGCCGCCGCTCGGTGGCCGACATCGTGAACTGCCTGGTGTGAAAGGAAGGGCACCTTCTTAACGCCTGCGGTAGAGGAAGGGGCCCCGCTTAACACCCCGGCGGGTGTCGAGCAGGGCCCCGACCGGGAAGACCGGCGTCAGGCGGTCGTCGTGCAGGACACGATGCTGGGCACCGGGTTCGTCGCACCGGCCGAGCCGGTGAAGCCGAACGAGGTGCTCGCACCCGGCGCGAGTGAGCCGTTGTAGGCGGCGTTTCGTGCCGTCACCAGTGTTCCGCTCGTGGTGACAGTGGCGTTCCACGCCGAGCTGACCTGCTGGCCGTTCTGGTAGTTCCAGCTCACCGACCAGCCGCGGATCGGCGAGCCGCTGTTGTTCGTCACCTTCACGTCGGCCTGGAAGCCGCCGCCCCACGAACCGGTGATCGCGTACGTCGCGGTGCAGCCGCCGGCCGGGTTCGGCGTGGTCGGCGGCGGGCTGGTCGGCGGCGTGCTCGTCGGCGGCGTGCTGGTGGGCGGGGTGCTCGTCGGCGGGGTGCTGGTGGGCGGCGGGGTGGTCGGGCCGGACCCGCCGAAGTCCACGTCACTGCACAGGTAGTAGGACTGGTCCAGGTGGCTGGCCTGCCAGATGGTGTAGACGATGTGCCGGCCGGTGCGGCCGGGCGCGTTCGCCGGGATCTGGATGGACACGCCGTCCACCTCACGCGTCCACTGGCTGGCCGGGGTGTTGCCGATCTGGCCGACCAGTTCCAGGTCGCTCCAGCGCAGCGGCGAGGTGAGCGCGTTGAAACCCTGCTTGGTCACGTACACCCGGATGTAGTCGGCGCCGTGGCTGGCCTGGTCGAAGAACTTGACCCGGAAGTTGTTGGTGACCGGCACGGTCTTCCAGGCGCCGACGGTGTCGAGCGCGTTGTACCGGCCACTCTGGGTGCGGCCGCCGCTGCACAGCTGACCGTCCGGGATGGCGCCCTGGTGGTTGCCGGCCACGCCCTCGCGGAACAGGCCGTTCCAGTTCCACATGGCGTTCGGGTCGGCCTGCCACGCCTGCCAGCACATCGGGTCCTGGGTGGCCATGGCCGGGTTCTGGAAGTCACCGCCCCAGCGCTGCCAGCAGCTGTAGGCGCGCGAGGCCGGGTCGACCACCGACCCGTGCGCCGAGGCCGGGCCGGAGAACGCGGTGGTGAGCAGCGCCGCGACGACCGCGCAGACGGCGAGGATCGCCGCCGCGAGCGGTAACGGGCGGCGGTACGGAGTGGACATGGAAAGCCTCCGGGATGGGTGTCGGTGCACGACGCCCGGACTGTCGGGAGTTGCCCTCTCCCGCGTGGCGGCTCCGCCCGCACGTTGCCACAAAAAGTGACAAACGTCAATGAGTTGGGTCGCGGCGCATCGGGGTGTGCGGGATGCCGTCCTCGACGTAACCGGGGCCGCTGACCGTGAAACCGAATCCCGCGTAGAAGCCCACGAGGTGCGTCTGCGCGTCGAGCACGCACGGCCGGTCACCCACCACCGCGAGGGCCTCGGCCATCAGCGCGCCGGCCAGGCCCGCGCCGCGGGCCGCCGACGCCACCACCACCCGCCCGATCCGCGCCACGCCGCCGGGGTCGGCCAGGATCCGCAGGTACGCGACCACGGCGCCGTCGCTGCTCAGCCACAGGTGGCGGGTGCCGGGCTCGACGTCCCGGCCGTCCAGTTCCGGGTACGGGCAGGACTGCTCGACCACGAACACGTCGATGCGCAGCCGGAGCAGGTCGTGGAAGGTGCGGGCGTCCAGGTCGGCGAAACCGGCCAGGTGGGACTCGACGGGCATCGGCCCAGGTTAGGCGGCGCGCTTCCGGCCGGTCGTGCGCACCCCGTGCGCGCGGCGGTTCGGCGCGCCGGGCCGGCGCGGTCCGGCGTACCGGCTCAGCCCTTCGACGCGCGCAGCCCGGCGGCGGTGGCGGTGACGGCGCGCTCGAACCAGGCGCCGGTGTCGGCCGCCGAGCGGGTCCACACCCAGACGCACTGGGTCACCCGGCCCTTCTGGAGGCAGCCGTAGCGGTGCGGGAAACGGGTGCCGTCGGACACGGTCATGGTGGCCGACACCACCCGGCCCGGCAGGCCCAGCCCGGCGGGCAGGTCCGCGGCGGTGTGTCCGCTGGTCACCTGGCCGTCCTCCTCGTCCCGCCCGCACGCCTCCAGCACGTCGAAAAGTCGCCGTACCGCGTCCGCCGCGGTCGGCTCGTCCGGGTAGACCACCGTCTCCTGGGCCACCTCGAC
>NZ_JAGPXV010000355.1:0-6139 GCF_018070405.1 Micromonospora sp. D75 | reverse complement strand
CCAGATCCGTGCCTCGCTGGAGCTGCTCGACGTTCTCGGTGAGGTCCCGGGAGGTCATCCCCTTGTGCACGTGCTCGTGCCCGGCGAGCGCGCTGAACTCCTCGATCCGGGCCTTCACGTCGTGCCGGGTGACCCGCTCCCGCGCCGCGATCGAGGCCAGGTCGACGTCGTCGACCACCCGCTCGTACGCCTCGACCACACCGTCCGGCACCGGCACGCCGAGATCACGCTGGGCCTTGAGCACCGCCAACCAGAGCCGGCGCTCCATCCGGACCTTCTCCTCCGGCGACCAGAGGGCGACCAGTTCGGGCGAGGCGTACCGGTTGGCGAGCACGTTCGGGATCGTCGTCACGGCCCTCATTCTCGCGTACGGGCTCGCGCCGCCACCGGTCGGCCCGCTGGTGGCGGACGCCCTGGACCGGTCCGGCCCGGGGCGTCCGTCTTATCCGGTCAGGGCAACAGGTTGATCAGATCCGGGTGACCGGCAAGCGCCGTGACCTGCTCCAGAGTGAGCGGCGGGGTCGCGCCACCCTTGACGCCCTTCGGCCAGCGACGCCCGAAGTCTCCGTCCGTCGGCATGTCCGAGGCGCCTCCGGTGTTGGGCCGGTTGTCGATCACCACCTCGACCGTGCCGCGGTCGGGTCGCTGGACGAACACGCTGTAGACCACCGACCCGGCCGGACGGGAGACGATCGTGACGACCCGGTTCCCGTCCGGGCGGGTCGACTCGGTGCACTCGCCGTCATGCGCGTGCGCCCGGTGCGTCGCGGGCGGGAGCGCTCCGACCGTGGCGCAGCTCAGCACCAGCGCCGCGCGGCGCTCCACGATGATCTCCCCGTCGCCGGCCAGCCCGCCTCGCTGCACCATGAAGTTGTACGACAGGAGAGTCGCGCCGTTGGGCCCGTCGCCCCCTCCGCGGAAGGGCAGCAGATAGATCATTCCGTCCGGCGAGACGGCGTCGAGCGCGCCGGTGGCTGCCGCCGACGCTGCGCCGTCGTAGTCCCACCTGAGCGGGCTGTAGACCTGGCTGGTGGCGGTTCCCGCCGGGGGCCGTGGGGCCAGGACGAGCGACGGCTCCCGTGCAATCTCGATCGTCTGTTCCATCGAGAGCGCCGGCTTGTCCTGCGTGAGATAGAGGCGGACCAGCGTGCCGTCCGGGCGGAGCGACTCGATCAGGTAGCTGTTGTTTCCCACCGGCCGTGCCGAGCCGGGGCGCGAGCCGAAGTCGGAGAGCATCCGCCGGGCCCGCAGGCGCTCGCCACCAGGGAACTCGGTCACCGTGCAGTGACGGGCGGCGAGCGCGGCGGTCGGGCAGGGCGGGGCGACCGACCAGGCTGCCTGTCCGTCGCGCACCAGCCGTAGCGTGACCTGCGCGGCCCGGTTCCCGACCCGGAACGTGGCGGCATCCATCATCGGTGCGTCGACGCTCAGCCAGCCCTTGGGCTCGAACCCGACCGGGGTCGGGCTGCTCTCGCCGCCCCACTTGGTCAGCCAGGTGAAGTCGGGTGCCTGCCGGCGCAGAGCGCTGGTCAGCGCCGCCTCGAGACGCGCCGCGTCCGCGGCGGTGCCCGCGACAGTGGTGACGGTGGACGTGGCCGCCGGTGTGGGGGACGGCTCCGGCGCGAGGGCGACGGCCCGGTCGACCACGACCGGGATCAGCTGCCCGACGGCGACCGGAAGCTTGTCCTCGGCGGTGACGGTCCTGAGGCTCAGGTTCAGAAACGTGCCGTCCCGACGCAGTGCTGTCACGCCAGCGCTCTCTGTCCGGCTCGACATTTGATCCCGGAGCTGCGGTGGCACCTCCTGCTCCCAGACCGACCGGTGGTACCTGATCTTCTCGCCGTCCGGACCCGTCTGCTCGCCGCACTCGACGGCATTCTTGGAACATCCGCGAGCCGCCTCGGCCTGCCAGCTCTTCGCGCCGTCAGGAGTGATCTGCAAGCTCGCGGTCAGGTCCACCCCGTCCGCCCGGAAGCTGCCGTTTCCTCGGTAGCCGAGGGAGCCGGGCCGGCCCATGACGTCGGAGGCCCATGCGGGGGTGTCGATCACCGGCCCGTCCTTGACCGCCCAGGCCAGGCGCGGCACCGCGCGGGTCAGGGCCGCGATCACCGCGGCGTCGATCCGGTCCAGGTCCTGATCGCTGCCGGGAATCGTCGTGACGGCCGGTGCCGGTTTGGCCGGCTGGGCATGCGGCTTGCCGATGAGCGTGGTGGTGCCGACCAGCACTGCCGCCACCACAGCGGCAACAGCCGTCATGCCGCCCCCGATCCGCAGCCGCCGGGCCCGGCGCTGTCCGCTGATCACCCGGTCGACATCCACGGTGGAGACCGGCGGCTCGCCGATCAGGTCGTCGAACAACTGCCGGTACGTCATGACAGCTCCCCTCGGGTCGACGGGATGCCGCCCAGCAGCAGGCGCAACGCCTCCAGGCCGCGTGCGGACTGGCTCTTCACAGTGCCGGTACTGATACCCATGACGTCGGCGGTCTCCTCCACCGACAGGTCGCAGTAGTAGCGGAGCACCAGCACGGCGCGTCGCCGGGGCGGCAACTGGCCGAGCAGGGCGAGCAGCATGTCGCGTTCGGCGAGCGTGGGCTCCGGCAGGATCATGTCGGCGGTCTCCGGCACCGTGTCGGTGCTGTGCTCGCGCCGCCAGGGCCGCCGCCGCTCGTCCAGCCAGGCGTTTGTGAGCATTCCGCGCACGTACGCGTCGATGTTCTCCGCCGCGCGGACCCGGCGCCAGTGCCGGTAGAGCTTGCCGATCGTGATGGAGACCAGGTCGTCGGCGGTGTGCCACTCGCGGCAGAGGAGGTACGCGGTGCGGCGCAACGACTCCAGCCGGGCGGTGACGAACTGCCGGTACTCGTCTTCCTCGGCCCGGTTCACGTCCCGGAGCCTCTCGTACGCCTCATGCCCAGGTGACGCGGCCGAGCCGCCGTCGGGTTGCTCCGGGCGCCGACGGGAACGTGGAGCAGGGCTGCGGCCGGGACCGCAGCCCTGCCGGAGGCTGTCAGCGCTCCAGGATGGCTGTCACGCCCTGCCCACCGGCCGCGCAGATGGAGATCAGGCCGCGCCCGCTCCCCTTCTGATCAAGCAGCTTGGCGAGCGTGGCGACGATCCGGCCGCCGGTGGCGGCGAACGGGTGGCCGGCCGCCAGCGAGGAGCCGTTGACGTTCAGCTTCTCCCGGTCGATCGAGCCGAGCGGCGCGTCCAGGCCGAGGCGCTCCTTGCAGAACTCCGGCGACTCCCAGGCGGCGAGGGTGGCCAGCACCTGGGAGGCGAACGCCTCGTGGATCTCGTAGAAGTCGAAGTCCTGGAGGCTGAGCCCGGCCCGGGCCAGCATCCGGGGCACCGCGTACGTGGGGGCCATCAGCAGCCCCTCGTCGCCGTGCACGAAGTCGACGGCGGCGGTCTCGGACCAGGAGAACCAGGCGAGCACCGGCAGGTTGTGCGCCTTGGCCCACTCCTCGGACGCGAGCAGGACGGTCGACGCGCCGTCGGTGAGCGGCGAGGAGTTGCCGGCGGTCATGGTGGCCCGCTCGGCGTCCGCGCCGGAGGCGCCGAAGACCGGCTTGAGCGAGCCGAGCTTCTCCAGGCTGGTGTCCGGGCGCAGGTTCTGGTCGCGGGTCAGCCCCAGGTAGGGGGTCATCAGGTCGTCGAAGAACCCCTTGTCGTACGCGGCGGCGAGCCGCTGGTGCGAGCGCAGCGCGAGTTCGTCCTGCGCGGTCCGGTCGACGTTCCAGCGCAGCGCCGTCCGGGCCGCGTGCTCACCCATGGACAGTCCGGTACGCGGCTCGGCGTTGCGCGGGATCTCCGGCTTGAACGGCTGGTGCGGGCGCAGCTTCGCCGCGATCTTGAGCCGTTCGCCGAGCGTACGGGCGGAGTTGAGCTGGAGCAGGGTGCGCCGCATGTCCTCGTTGACGGCGAGTGGCGCGTCCGAGGTGGTGTCGACGCCACCGGCGATGCCGACCTCGATCTGCCCGAGGGCGATCTTGTTGGCGACCAGGATGGCGGCTTCCAGGCCGGTGCCGCAGGCCTGCTGGATGTCGTACGCGGGGGTGTGCGGGTCGAGCCGGGAGCCGAGCACCACCTCACGGGTGAGGTTGAAGTCGCGGGAGTGCTTGAGCACCGCGCCGGCCACCACTTCGCCGACCCGCTCGCCGGCCAGCCCGAACCGGGCGACCAGCCCGTCGAGCGCCGCGCCGAGCATGTCGGCGTTCGACGCGTGCGCGTAGCGCGAGTTGGACCGGGCGAAGGGGATGCGGTTGCCCCCGATGACCGCGACCCGCCGGACACTCTGCACGATCGGCCTCCCTCGAAACTGTTGCCCGAACCCTACTCGCCAGTAGGCTACGCCTATGACCGACAGGTACGCGAGCTTCGTCCAGACGGGGGCCGGTCGCGCGCTGGTCAAGCGCCTCGGGCTGCCCGATCCGCCTCGACTGCGCCGGCACACGCCGGGCGACCCGCTCGTTCCCGGGCCGGTCCTGCTCGGCTCCTCGACCGGCGGCCGGATCGCCGAGCCGACCGGCAAGATCCTGACCGCCGCCGGGGTCGAGCTGGCCGATCCGGTCGCCGCCCACGACGCCGACCGCCGCTTCGCGGCCCTGGTGTACGACGCCAGCGGCGTCACCGACTCCACCGGGCTGCGCCAGCTCTACGACTTCTTCCACCCGCAGGCCCGCTCGCTGGTGCCGAGCGGCCGGGTGATCGTGCTGGGCACGCCGCCGGCCGAGTGCGGCTCCCCTCGGGAGGCTACCGCCCAGCGCGCGCTGGAGGGCCTGACCCGCAGCATCGGCAAGGAGTTCGGCCGGGGCGTCACGGCCCAACTGGTCTACGTGACACGCGAGGGTGACGCCGGCACCCCGGTGAGCCTGGAGTCCACGCTCCGCTTCCTGCTCTCCGGCCGCTCCGCGTACGTCTCGGGCCAGGTGATCCGGGTCGGCGCCGGCACCGCCGTCGCGCCGGCCGACTGGGACCGGCCGCTCGACGGGCAGGTGGTGCTGGTGACCGGCGCGGCCCGGGGCATCGGCGCGGCGCTGGCGAAGGTGCTGGCCCGCGACGGCGCCCAGGTGGTGGCGCTGGACATCCCCGCGGCCGGGGACGAGCTGGCCGCCGTCGCCAACGACATCGGCGGCAGCGCGGTGCAGCTCGACCTGACCGCGCCGGATGCGCCGACCCGGCTGGCGGAGCACCTGGCGTCCCGGCACGGGCGGGTCGACGTGGTGGTGCACAACGCGGGCATCACCCGGGACAAGACGCTGGGCCGGATGGACGCCGACCGGTGGGACTCGGTGATCGACGTGAACCTGTCCAGCCAGGAGCGGATCAACGACGTACTGCTGGAACGCGACCTGATCCCGGCCGGCGGCCGGATCGTCTCGGTCTCGTCGATCGCCGGGATCGCCGGCAACCGGGGGCAGACCAACTACGCGACCAGCAAGGCCGGCGTGATCGGCCTGGTCGACTCGCTCTCCCCGGTGCTGCGCGAGCGCGGGATCAGCCTGAACGCGGTGGCGCCGGGCTTCATCGAGACGCGGCTGACCGCGCGTATCCCGTTGACGATCCGCGAGGTGGGACGGCGGATGAACAGCATGGCCCAGGGCGGCCTGCCGGTGGACGTGGCCGAGACGATCGGCTGGCTCTCCTGGCCGGCGAGCGGCGCGGTCAGCGGCAACGTGGTCCGGGTCTGCGGCCAGAGCCTCCTGGGGGCGTGATGGCACCCCGTGACCACGAGGACGACGACCTGACCCTGCACGACCTGATCGAGGGCCCCACCCGCGACCTCACGGCCGCCCGAGCCGCCGCCCTGGCCCGCACCAACGCCGCCGCCCGCCCCACCTCCGACGATCATGAAGTTGACGGCACTTCTGGAGATCAACAAGGCAGCCAACCTCATGATCGACGGGGTGAAGGAGCGGTGGGGCGGCGGCGGATGGAGTTGGACGGGCTGCCTGCCAGTGGGGCGCTTTATCGGCGGGCGTTACTCGGGGTCGTTCCGGGGGTTGGGGGGCGGCGCGGGGCTGACGTGCCGGGGCTGGAACTCGCCGTTGGCGGGGTCTCGGTGGATCAGCGGCACCTGGCGGACTACGACCGGGTGTGCGGGTTCCGGCTGACCGACCGGCTGCCGGCGACGTACC